>CAKPCJ010000004.1 GCA_934141575.1 uncultured Bacilli bacterium | reverse complement strand
AAATAATTTAAGAATAGTTGCTGCAATTTTATCATTTAGTATATTACTACAAATGTTAGTATATAATAAATATTGTAAGAAAAATTTTAATTAATTGTAATCTAATAAAGGCAATGCTTGTTGGCATTGTCTTTATTATTTTTAGATATACATTTTTAAGTGTAGTATTTTGAAATTTTAAATATTCAATTTTACCTTCATGATAGTTTAAATGTCATTTCTCACGATTGTAATACATATATTTTTTCTTGCATCCAGGACTTTACATTTCATTATTCTTCCACAAGCATGACATTTAATCCTTTAAAAGGATATACAAACTCTAAGTTAACTCTTTGCTAATCAGCAATAGAGATTTTACTCTTAATTATATCGCGCTTTTCTTTGCAATAACAAACAAAAAAATCAACTATTACTAGTTGACTTAATTATTAACGTCACATTGGTGCGACGATTTTATCTTATGGGGCGATTAGTGGGGATCGAACCCACGCATACTGGAGCCACAATCCAGCGTGTTAACCACTTCACCATAACCGCCATAATCACTGCAATTTGTATTCTATCAAATTTATACAATAATTTCAAGTCTTTTTTATAAATTAGGCATTATTACTACGCCATCATTTTATATATCATACAATATACAGAAAGGAAGGAATTTTATGTACAACGATGATTTCGTGTATTACAACTCATCATTACCATATAATGGTTCTAATATGATGTTAAATAATAATCAAATAAGTAATCAACAAAATAAATACTTAAATTATAAAAATACTAATGCCCCTGCTTTATATTCTCCATATGAAGGTCTATTAAGAGGAAATATGTTTAAAAATTTATATAGTCCATATTTTAAAGAGGAACCTTTTCCATTAAACCCCAAAAACAATCAAGAAAAAGACTTATATAATTTGATGGCGTTGGGGTTTGCTACTACGGATTTAAATTTATATCTTGATGTACATCCTGATAATAAAGAAATGATATCTCTTTATAATAAATATGAGAATGAATACAATAGGCTTTTAAGCGATTATGAAAGCAAGTATGGACCTATTGATTTATCAAGCAAGACTCTAAATTCTTATCCATGGAGTTGGAATGAAAGCTTATGGCCTTGGGAGGGAAATAAATAATGTGGAAATATATTAAAAGACTTGAGTACCCAATTAATATAAAGAAAAAAGATTTGAGGATGGCAAAATTATTGTTAGAGCAATTAGGAGGAGGAAATGGTGAATTAGCTGCATCTTTACGTTATTTAGTACAACGCTTCTCTATGCCTGATGATAGGGGTAGAGCTTTACTCTCAGATATTGGTTCTGAAGAATTAGGTCACTGTGAAATGATTGCTACTATGGCATATCAGTTAATGAAAGATGCTAGTATAGATGAAATTAAGGCTGCAGGATTAGATGATTACTATGCTGCATTTGGAAAGGCAATATTCCCAGTTAATGCTTCTGGCGTTCCTTTTACCGCAACTTATATTAATTCACTTGGAGATGTAATTGCGGATATTCAAGAAGATATGGCTGCCGAGCAAAAAGCTAGAGCTGTTTATGAAAATCTTATGAATTTAACAACTGATCAAGATGTTGTTTCTGTTCTATCATTTTTACGTCAAAGGGAAGTCGTTCATTTCGAGCGTTTTAAAGAATTATATGAATATTATAAAAATAAAGGATATTAAAAAAAATGCAAGTATTTGCATTTTTATTTTCTTTCTTGTTGTTTTTTTGCATCTCTGCAAGCTTTACAATTTTTTGGTTCTTGTAATCCTTTTTGTGCATAGAATTCTTGTTCTCCTGCAGTAAATACAAATTCATTACCACAAGTTTTGCAAGTTATTTTTTTATCTTCGTACATGACAGACCTCCTATAGTAATATTGATTTAAAAACATATTTATTATTACTTAACGGTCAATAGTATACGGACATAAAAGAAATAAGGAATAAGTTGATTAAATCTAGTTTTACTATATCATATATATTTTTTTCTTTCAAGGATATATCTTCCATTTTTTTAATTTATTTACTTTGTATACATATTGTGTTAAAATATACTTACTATTAAAGGAGCGCGAAATGAAGAAAATAACAATTAATATGCTTTCTCAAGCAGATAAAGTTGATGGTCAAGGCGTTAGTAGTGCATATCTTGAACAAGTGGAATTGGTTAAAGAAAATAAAGATTTTGAGGTTTTTATTAATTCTAATAAAAAATGCGATATAATTCATTGTCATACGGTTAACCCTACATATTATTTAAAAATGCTTTCTGATAATTCTGTGACAGTTGCTTATGTTCATTTTTTACCTGATACTTTGGATGGAAGTATTAAATTATTAAAGGGAATGTCTAAAATATTTAGAAAATATATTATTAAGTTTTATAATGCTGCTGATTATTTGGTAGTAGTTAATCCCACATTTATAAGTGAATTATGTAGATATGGCATTAAAAAAGAAAAAATTATTTATATACCGAATTATGTTTCAAAAGAAAATTTTTATAAACTTAAAGATAAAGAGGTTTTAAAGATTAAAGAAAAGTATGGTTTGGAAAATAATAAATTTACTGTACTAGGCGTTGGCCAAGTTCAAACCAGAAAAGGTGTTAAAGACTTTGTAGAATGTGCTAAAGCACTTCCTGAGTTTCAATTTGTTTGGTGTGGAGGTTTTTCATTTGGCAAGATTACTGATGGATATGATGAATTAAAGGAACTTGTAGATAATCCCCCTGCTAATCTAAAGTTTGTTGGAATAATTCCACGAAATGAAATGAATCAAATGTACAATATATGTGATGTGTTATTTATGCCTTCTTATAACGAATTATTTCCAATGGCAATATTAGAGGCTGTGAATATTGAAAAGCCTTTACTTCTTAGAAATTTAGATTTATATGTTGATATTTTATTTGGAAAGTATATAAAGGGCAAAAATAATAGAGATTTTGTTAAGGAACTTAAAAATCTTGCTACTGACAAGGATTATTATCAAAAGTACAGTTCTGCTTCAAAAGAAATAAGTGAATTCTATTGCAAAGAGCATGTTGCTGCTTTGTGGGATTCTTTCTATAAGAAAATTTATGCAAATAGGGAAAACAAGAAATAATTTATGTTTTATTCCATATAGAATTCTATATGGTTTTTTTATGAAAAAAGAGCGATTCTTTTTACGAGTCACTCTTAATTCTTCTTTTTTAAAACTAAATGGTCGTTATCAACATCGACTATTATATTATCATCCATTTTTATTTTATCTTGGATTATGTCATTTGCTAACATGGTTTCTACAGTTTTGCTTACGTATCTTTTTATTGGTCTTGCGCCATAGGCTTCATCAAAAGATTGATCAACAATAAAATCTTTTGCACTATCTGATAAGGAAATTTTTATTCTTTTATCTTGTAATCTGTATTCTATTTCTTTAATTATTTTGTCTAGAATTTCGTATACAACATCTTTTGTAAGTGACTTAAATATTATAATTTCATCAATTCTGTTAATGAATTCTGGCTTAAATGTTTTTTTAAGTTCATTCATTACCAATTCATTACTATTTTCTTTATTTTCAAGTATATATTCACTGCCAAGATTAGATGTCATTATTATTATTGTATTTTTAAAATCAACTGTTCTTCCTTGAGAATCTGTTATTCTACCATCATCTAGTATTTGAAGTAATATATTAAATACATCTCTATGCGCTTTTTCTATTTCATCAAATAATATAATGCTATAGGGATTTCTTCTTACAGCTTCGGTAAGTTGTCCACCATCATCATATCCAACATATCCTGGAGGAGAACCTATCAATCTTGCTACTGAATGACTTTCCATATATTCACTCATATCAATTCTTACCATATGTCTCTCATCATCAAATAATTCATATGCTAATGTTTTGGCAACTTCTGTTTTTCCTACTCCTGTTGGACCTAAAAATATAAATGAACCTATTGGACGTTTTGGATCTTTTATTCCTGCTCTTGCTCTTATTATTGCATCGCTTACTAATTTTAATGCTTCATCCTGTCCTTTTACTCTTTCTTTCATTCTATTTTCCAAATTAATTAATTTTTCTCTTTCTCCACTAACTAACTTTTGTATTGGAATGTTAGTCCACTTTGATATTATTGCTGCGATTGATTCTTCAGTTACTGTGTCGCTTAGAATTTCTGCTTTCTTTTGTTTGTCTTGAAGTTCTAATAATTCTTTTTCAATCGCTGGTATTGTTCCATGTCTTAATCTTGCTGCTGTCTCAAGATCATAGTTGTTTTCTGCTTGTTCTAGTTTGAACTTAGTTTTTTCATATTCATCTTTCTTTTGTTTTACTAGGTCGTTTATGTTTTTTTCTACTTCCCATGATTTTCTTAATGCTGTTTCATCTACTCTTAAGTCTTCTATTTCTTTATCTATTTCTTGCACTCTTTTCTTTGATATTTCATCTTTATCTTTTCTTAGAGCTTGCCTTTCAATTTGTAGTTGCATTATTTTTCTAGTTAATGTATCTAATTCTACTGGAACTGAATCCATTTGCATTTTTATCGTTGCACATGCCTCATCTACCAAATCTATTGCTTTGTCTGGTAAAAATCTATCTGTTATGTATCTATCTGAAAGAGTTGCTGCTGCTACTAAAGCACTGTCTTTTATATTTACACCATGATAAACTTCAAATCTTTCCTTTAGTCCTCTTAATATTGTTATTGTATCTTCAACTGTTGGTTCATTTACTTGAACTTTTTGGAATCTTCTTTCTAGAGCTCCATCCTTTTCAATATACTTTCTATATTCATTTAATGTTGTTGCACCAATACAGTGTATTTCACCTCTAGCTAAAAGTGGTTTTAGCATATTTCCAGTATCCATAGCGCCTTCTGCACCAGAACCTACAATCATGTGAATTTCATCTATAAACATGATTATTTCTCCGTTGCTTTGTTGTACTCTTTTTAGAACTGCTTTTAACCTTTCCTCAAATTCTCCTCTATATTTTGCACCTGCTACTAGAGCACCTAGGTCAAGTTCCCAAATTTTCTTATTCTTTAGACTATTTGGTACATCACCTTTTACTATTCTGCTAGCTAAGCCTTCTACTATTGCTGTTTTTCCTACTCCAGGTTCTCCAATTAACACAGGGTTATTTTTCGTCTTCCTTGATAAAATACGGGTGATACTACGAATTTCCTCATCACGTCCAATTACTGGATCAATTTTTCCATCTAAGACGTTTTTTATGATATCACGACCATATTTTTCTAAAACATCTATATTTTCTTCATTATTATTCATAATATTCCTCCCTTCATTGTGTATTATACCACTTTATTAGCACTTGTCAATAGAGAGTGCTAATATTTCTTTTTTTCTTTTTTTGTGATATAATTATTATGGGTGATTTTATGAATTTTAAACGAAATGTTGTTATTAGAATTCTTTTAACTTTATTGGTAACATTTATAATTTATTATTTTATGCTACCACCATTAAATTTTACTAGTCCTGTTTTTTGGACATTTGCATTTATAGTTTTTGCTGTGTATATGATTCTTGGTATTCCTTTTACTTTTAGAAACCATATTGTTATTTCAAAAACTAATTTTCCAAAGCAACTGTTTTTTATTCCAAGTACCATAATATGTGCATTGTTTTTAATAAATTTTGTATTGTCTCCATTGTTTATATCTTCAAAATATGCCAGCAGAATAACTATCAATAAGAATGGCGTTTTTAGTGAAGATATTAATGAGGTTAACTTTAACTCTTTGCCTCTTTTGGATAAAGATTCAAGCCAAAAACTTGGCGATAGAGTTATGGGACAAATGCCAGAATTAGTTTCTCAATTCTATGTTTCTGATTTATATACTCAAATTAATTATAATAACGAGATTATTAGAGTTACTCCTCTTGAATATAGTGATTTATTTAAGTTCTTTTCAAATAGTAAAGATGGTGTTAAAGGCTATATAACTGTTAATTCTGTTTCTGGTGAGTCAAAATTGGTAAAGTTAGAAAAAGGTATGAAATATATGCCTTCTGCTTACTTTTTTAAAAATTTATATAGATATATTAGAATTAAGTATCCAACGGAAATTTTTGATCAAGAAAATTTTGAAATAGATAATGAAGGAAATCCATATTGGGTTATACCTACTGTTAAATATAACGGCATTGGCATTAGAAAAGAAATTACTGGCGTTATTATTGTTAATCCAATTACAGGAGAGACTAATAAATATAAAGTTGGAGATGTTCCATCTTGGATAGATCATGTTTATCCTTCAGATTTAATTATTGAACAACTTGATGACTGGGGACTTTATTCTAATGGATTCTTTAACTCAATATTTAGCCAAAAGAATGTTACTATGACTACTACCGGCTATAATTATACTGTTATGAATGATGATGTTTACTTATACACAGGTATTACATCAGTCTCTAATGATGAGGCTAATATAGGTTTTGTTCTTTCAAATTTAAGAACTAAAGAAACTGTATATTATGAAGTACCTGGTGCAGAAGAATACTCTGCTATGGCTAGTGCTGAAGGTCAAGTTCAACAAATGAATTACACTGCTACATTCCCACTACTTATAAATTTAAATGGTCGTGCAACGTACTTAATCTCATTAAAAGATAATGCTGGGCTTGTTAAAATGTATGCATTTGTTGATGTAGTTGATTATCAAAAGGTTGTTGTAACTGATTCATCTAAAGGTATTGAAGTAGCAGCTAAGAATTATTTATCTAGTGCAGATTTTAAAATGAATTCTGATTCTTTGATCACTGAAGATATAGTTATTTTTTCCATAACAAGTGCTACTATAGATGGAACTACATATTACTATATTACATCTACTGATAATAGAAAATTTAGATTATCTGTTAAATTAGATGAATTTAGAGTACCATTTTTAAATTCTGGTAATACAATAAATATAAGTTATAATTCAAATAAAGATGTAATTGAGGTTTTAAAATTAAATTAGGCATCGCAAGATGTCTTTTTGTATGTTATGATGTATGTGGTGATTATATGGAATTTGTTAGTGATTACGTTATAGTAGATATTGAAACTACAGGTCTTTCCCCTGTTAATAACGAAATTATTGAAATTGGAGCTTTAAAAGTTGTATCTAATGAAATAGTAGATAATTTCACTTTTTTGATTAAACCGTCTATTGCGTTAGATGAAAATATTATTAATTTAACTGGTATCACAAATGAGATGTTGGTTGATGCTTCTGATGCTTACTCTGTTTTATCACAATTTGAAGCTTTTATCGGTGATAATGTTTTAATGGCGCATAATGCTAAATTTGATATTTCTTTTCTAAATAATTATTACATGAAATATTTGAATAAACCATTATCTAATAAATATATTGATACTTTGTTTCTTGCAAGAAAATATATTAAACTTGATAGCTATAAATTAGGAAATTTGGCAAACCATTTTAATATAAGTTATGTCGGTGCTCATAGAGGCTTAAGAGATTGCGAAATAACGAAACAAGTTTACGATAATTTATTAAAAATTGTACATATTAATGTATAATTCTAAATTTGTGTTTTAATGATTATTGAATGCGTGTTATAATTTTTTTAGAATATTAAGAGGTGAAATTATGATATATAAACCACTCAATGACTTTATGATAGAATCTTCATTAAAGAATATGGCTTGGGACGGAATATTTATTAACTGGTTAAATAAAAATTATCCAGAGATTGTTTTGAAAAATGATTCTAATATATGGCAATGCTTAGGTAATAATGATGATATAATATCAACTTATAAACAAATAAAACTTTTTTTGCATGATGAAATAGCTGGTGAAGAGAATTTAACAAGATTAAAGAATCTTATATGTATTAATTGCTTTGGGATAAATCTAGAAACTACTGATTATTTGATTGAAGAAATGTCTAAATATCTAGATTGTTTATCTATTCCCGAAAAAAATATGTATGATACTTTAAGAATGATTTCTAATACATCTATATATGATATTTTAATTTCATATAATGAAAAATTTGAAAACACTTCTCTTCCTATTATTTCTAGTATTAGAAAAACTCTGGACACAAATTATAAGAGACTTATGGCTAATTGTATTGAACTTCCAAAAGTTAAGTTTGATAAATCAGCAGCTGGAATTACTATAAATTATTTAAATAATGAGAATTTTCAATTTATAGTTGGAGTTGTGTCTTCTGGGAAAATCAACTCAGCTAATTCTTATAAATCAAAGTCTGGATTTAAATCATATTTGAATAAATTAAAAACTAATTTGTCTAATAATCCTGGAATTATGTCTGCAAATTTAATAAATGATACTAGTATTGGTTTATTCAGTGAAGGAGACGTTATATTTGGTTATGAATATATACCTATTAAAAAAATACTTGGTATGAATACTGGTGATTGTTTTAAAAAATTAGATAAAAAACTAGTCCTTGATGAATTATTTTTTGATAATCCAGATTCTCTTATTAAACATATGAGTAGTAACGCTATCGAAGTTATTATTGATATGCAACCAGAACCGGTTTTACCTTCTTACATTGTTGCAATAGATGAGATTAGAGAAAATGATGTTGAAGCTGCTAAAACATTAAAGGTACCAATATACGTTATTGATTCGAAATGTTGTTATTCAAAAAGACTTTCTATAGAGAAGAAAATGTTGGATGAATTAGCTGTTATTGCTGATAAAACTTTATATTTAAAAAAATTAGTTAAATTATATAAATTCCAAGAACAAACTTATCTTATAAATACTGGGTGCTTTTCTAGTTTCAAAGCCGATTCCATATCTCGATTAGATAAAACTTATAATATGCTTGGAAAAACTATTAGAGATATTTATAATTCGTGTATTATGGATGATAATATGTCTATTAAGACTAGATTAGATAACACCGAAAAACTTATTATGTTAAATACTATAATAACTGATATTAGTTTAAATAATAATTTAAATAGTAAGAGAATCGGAGATGTAAAGAATTTTAAATGTTTCTTTACTGAATATAGTTCTCATAGTGAATTTATGAATACTATTATTAGTAAGATTGAGGAAAAATTCAATACTAAGGTTAATACATATGCCCTTATGTGTCTTGCATCATTAACATGTTCTGTACAAGATTATAATTTAAAAATATGTTATGAGGAATTTTCTAGACATGCCAGAGAATATTTAGATTATTTTAAATTTGAATATATGGATTTAATTGATGAGAAAGCTTTTGATGCAGTAAAAAACTTTGAAAATATAAGAGTTTATAAAGATAAAACTTATACAATTTTGCTTGATGATGAGGATTTAGTTACTATTATTAAAAATAAATTTAATTATGAAATTTGCATTAAGAATTCAAACACTTATAAATTAAATAAAGTTAAATGTTCTTATATTTGCAAAGATGTTAACAGTGATGAAATAGAAGTACAAATTCTTAAAAATAATGATATAAAAATCATCGATAAGAAGAGTATTGTTATACATTCTAAAGATTTTAAAAAAATTGAAAATAAAGAATATGTTATTAATTAGCATATTTTTTTTATATTTGTAAATATTATTTTTAGGTGATTTTTATGTTTCAAGATATTATTAATACTGATTGGATGGAAGTTTTAGATGTTGTAATACGTGCTTTAATATCATTAGTTACTTTATTTTTAGTAACTAAGATGTTAGGTAAAAAGCAGGTTTCCCAGTTGAGTTTATTTGATTACGTTATTGGAATTTCAATAGGTAATTTTGCTGCCGAAATGACTATAAATGTTGATTCACAATTCTTAAACGGTATAGTGGCTGTTATTGTTTTTGGTTTAATAGCGTATTTAATATCTATTGCTACTATGAAAAGTATTGTTTTGAGACGATATTTCATGGGAATTCCTACTATTTTAATTCAGCATGGTAAATTAGTTAAAGCAAATCTGAAAAAGGTTAAATTTGATATTAATGATTTATTAGAGGAGTGTAGGGGAAATGGATATTTTGATATAAGTGAAATAGAATACGCTATTATGGAGGCCAACGGAAAGCTTAGTATACTTCCTAACGGAGAAAATAAACCTATTACAATTAAAGATATGACTTTAAAACCTCCTAAGCAAGGTTTGTGCGCTAATGTTGTAATTGATGGTAAAGTTATGCATAATACTCTAAAAAATTTAAATAAAACAGAAGACTGGTTATTAAAGGAATTGCATAACAGAGGTAAAAATATAGAAGACATATTACTTGCTACATATGATGTTAATGAGAAATTGTCAATATATGAAAATAAGCTTAAAGATGAAATATTAGATATTTTGGAATAGATTGTAAGTATTGTTTATTTGAGGTATAATTACAATACGGAGGTATTGTATGGGATTAAGATTTCGTAAATCAATTAACCTTGGTAAAGGCACTAAAGCTACGGTTAGTAAAAGCGGCGTTAGTTTAAGTTGGGGAATACCTGGTTTTAGAATTACTAGAACTGCTAAAGGAAAAATAAAAAAAACAGTTTCAATTCCTGGAACTGGTATATCTTATGAGTTTAATGATAAAAAGAAAAAATAAAAATAGGAATTACATTGTAATTCTTTTTTTATATTTAAAAACCCCAATTTTAGTTGAGGTATATTTTTAATTATCCTAACGCTATATCTAATATCATCATTATTGAAAAACCAATTAAAGTAAATAATGCCATTAGATCTTTCTTTTTATTTGTTTGGCTTTCTGGGATTAGTTCTTGTACTACTACATATATCATTGCTCCTGCTGCAAACGCTAGAAGATATGGTAATAATACTCTTATTTTTAACACTAATAACGCCCCTATTACTCCAGAAATTGGTTCCACTATTCCACTTAATTGTCCCCAAAAAAATGCTTGTTTTCTAGAAAAGCCTTCTCTTCTTAACGGGACACTTACAGCTGTTCCTTCTGGAAAATTTTGTAATCCTATTCCAAATGCTAATAAACTTGCTGCTCCTATAGTTGCACCTTCTAATCCATATGCCAATGAACCAAATGCAACGCCTACTGCCATTCCTTCCGGAATATTATGTAATGTTATTGACATAATTAACATTAAACTTCTTTTGAAACTTTTTTCTTTTTCATCTGTTCTTTCTTTTTTATCTATTATAGAAAATATTTTATCTCCTAAAAAAAGTAATACGCCGCCGCCAAAAAAGCCTATGAATGCCACTAACCATGATACCATATTTAAATTTTCAGCCATTTCTATTGCCGGTGATAATAATGACCAAAATGAGGCGGATATCATTACTCCTGCTGAAAATCCTAGCATTGCATCCATTACGTTTTTATTTACTTTTTTAAAGAAAAATACTAAGGCTGCTCCTAAGGCTGTTATTGCCCATGTGAATATTGTTGCTATTAATGCTTGTAATACTGGATTTAAATCATAAAAAAAATTCATAAACTTTCAATCCTTTCATGATAATTTATGAATCTTTATTTTTATTGTGTAGGCTATTTTTTGTTTTTTATTTTTTTAGATATTGTATCTAGTATTGTGAATTTTGGGAAAGATTTAAATATTCTTTTTGCTAAGAATGAACTTTTCTCTAGCGTCTCTCTTACCTTTTGTGTTATTTCTTCAGTATAATCTTTTCTTAGGTTTTCGGCAGTTACCTTTATTTTAAACATTATTTCTAGTGATACTATTACATCTGATATAAATAATACTAATAATATTATTGCTATTATAATAAATACTTTTTGTGGGATAAGCATATACTTTCCAACTACAAATGGATTTAATACGTATATTAAAAATAATCCTAACGCTCCAAATAAAACTGAATTTGATAAACATACTCTACCATTTAAATTAAATTTCATGTGAGTATAATCCCACCATCTAACTTTAAATATTTTTTCCATAATTAAACTCGTTAAGTACTCTACTGTTGTACATAATACAATTGACATTATAAATAGCACCCATGGATCATCTTCATAACTTGATAAAAACCAAAGCATTAATATTGATGAAAAACCATATATTGGGCAATAAGGTCCAATCAAAAATCCCCTATCTTTTACAAGCCTCTTTTTTTCAATACTTACTGCAGCTACTTCTATCATCCAACCTATTACTGAATATGTTAAAAATAACACAAAAGTTAACAAAACATTATACATCATATACCTTCTATTCTTTAGTTTATTATGTTATTATAGTAACATTTTTTTGTTGAATTGTAAATAATGGAATATTTTGTCATATTACATTACTCATTTTTTTTAATGTCCTCTATATATTTTATTAGGAGGACAAACTATGGAAAAATATAAAAATGGTCTTAACGATAAAGAAGTTGAAATTAGTCGTCAAAAGTATGGTAGCAATTCTATTAGTTCTGTTAAAAGCAATAGTTTTTTTAAATTGCTATTAGAATCTTTGGGTGATCCAATTATTAAAATTTTATTAATTGCCCTTGCAATTAAAACTGTATTTTTATTTAAAGATTTTGATTGGTATGAAACTATTGGTATTGTGATTGCAATTCTATTAGCGTCTTTAATATCTTCTATTTCTGAATATGGTAGTGAAAAAGCTTTTGATAGATTACAAGAAGAAAATTCTAAAATAAAAGCCAAAGTTAAAAGAAATGGCGCAATTACTGAGATTAATATAGATGATATTGTTTGTAATGATATTGTTGTGTTACAAACAGGGGATAGAATACCTGCGGATGGCATTATTATTGAAGGCGAAATAAGTGTTGATGAATCTTCTCTTAATGGAGAGGCACATGAGGTTTATAAGTATTCTGCTAATGATGTAAATAGTATTACAGATAAAAATACTGTGTACAGAGGAACGGTTGTATACTCAAAAGAGGCCTTGATGCTTGTTTCAAGAGTCGGTAATGAAACTATGTATGGAAAACTTGCTGCTGAAATTCAAGAATCTCAACCGGATAGTCCTTTGAAAATTAGGCTTAGGAATTTGGCCAAAATAATCAGTAGGTTAGGTTATATGGGGGCTTTTCTGGTTGCTTTTTCTTATCTATTCTCCGTTATTTTTATAGAAAATGGATTTGATCCTGGTAAAATTATTTCTACTATTCAAAATACTAGGGTTATATCTGGGCATTTATTATACGCTCTTACTTTAAGCGTAACTATCATCGTTGTTGCCGTTCCTGAAGGTCTCCCAATGATGATAACTCTTGTATTATCTTCAAATATGAAAAGAATGTTAAAAGACAATGTTTTAGTCAGAAAATTAGTTGGTATTGAAACTGCTGGTAGTATAAATATCTTATTTTCTGATAAAACTGGAACTCTAACAAAAGGGAAATTAGAAGTTGTAGGTGTTTTTAACGGAGATTTAAAGGAATATTCTAGTGAAGCGGCATTAAAAAATGATAACTGTTTCTACAATATTTTACTAAACTCCGTTGTTAATAACTCGTCAAGCACCTTGGATAATTCTACTGGTAGAGCTATCGGTGGTAATATAACTGATAAGGCACTTTTAGAGTTCTTTTCACCACATAATATTAAGTTCTTTGATAAGGTTTCGTCCATTCCTTTTAATAGTAAAAATAAGTATTCTAGCACTATAATAAAAGTGGATAATAAAAAAATTAATCTTATTAAAGGTGCTCCTGAAGTAATTTTGCCTTTTTGCACTAATTATTATGATGTATTTGGTGAAAAAAAATTGTTAATATCCAAAAAGAAAATCAATGACAAAATTAAATCTATAACAGATTTAGGAATACGCGTTATTGTTATAGCTAATAATGATAATCAATTAAAATTAAATTCTTTTGCAGGACTAACTTTAGTTGGTATTATTTTAATAAAAGATGATGTTAGAGAAGATGCTATTGAGGGAGTTAAAACTGTTACTAATGCACATATTCAAACCGTTATGATTACTGGAGACAATGTTAATACTGCAAAGGCAATAGCTGAAGAAGTAGGTATTTTAAAGAATAAATACACTGATGTTGTATTAACATCAAGCGAATTAAATAATTTAACTGATGATGAACTAAAAGCAATAATTCCTAACCTTAGGGTTGTGGCTAGAAGTCTTCCAACTGATAAAAGTAGGTTAATTCGTGTTGCTCAAGAACTTGGTCTTGTCGTTGGAATGACTGGTGATGGTGTAAATGATGCTCCTGCTTTAAAAAAGGCTGATGTTGGTTTTGCGATGGGTAGTGGCACTGAAGTTGCTAAAGAGGCTAGTGATATAGTTATATTAGATGATAATTTTTTATCTATATCTAAGGCATGTTTGTTTGGTAGAACTATTTTTAAATCAATAAGAAAATTTATTATCTTCCAATTAACAGTTAATTTATGTGCTGTAAGTTTATCAATAATCGGCCCATTTATCGGTGTTGACACACCAGTTACTGTTATACAAATGTTGTGGATTAATATGGTAATGGATACTTTGGCCGGATTAGCATTTGCATTTGAACCTCCTCTTAAAGAGTATATGAACGAATATCCTAAGAAAAAAGATGAGGATATATTAAATTCTTATATGGTTGGTGAAATATTGTTTACTGGTATCTATTCCTCTTTACTTTGTGTTATGTTTTTGAAAATTCCATTTATTAGGGAATTGTTTAGACCTGATATACATGATTCTTATTTACTAACAGCTTTCTTTGGATTGTTTATATTTATTGGAATATTTAATTGCTTTAATGCTAGAACTAGCAGAATAAATCTTTTTGCTAATATACTTGATAATAAAGTATTCTTAATAATAATTGCATTTATATTTTTTGTACAATTAATGCTTATATATTTTGGAGGAAGTTTATTTAGAACAACGGGACTTACATTTAAAGAACTTCAAATTATGATTTTATTTGCTGCTACTGTTATTCCTGTTGATTTTCTAAGGAAACTATATATTAAAAAACGTGGTCTTACTCAAAATGTATAATTTTTATTGATTTAATTTATAATATATTTTATTATATCTTTGGAAGTGGTTTTATGAAGGTATTGTTACATATTTGTTGTGCACCTTGCAGTGTTGCATGTATTGATAAATTAAGAAAAGATGGCATTGATATACTTGGGTATTGGTATAACCCAAATATACATCCATATATGGAGTACAAGGCAAGAAGGGATACTTTAAAAAGTTATTCTGAATCTATAAATCTGGATGTTATATTTAATGATTATTATGGTCTTAAAGATTTTTGCAAAAATGTTATAAACAATGTTGATAATAGATGTGGTTATTGTTATTATTGCAGACTCGATAATACTGCAAAGAAGGCCAAAGAACTTGGATTAAAATATTTTTCTACTACTCTATTAATAAGTCCTTATCAAAACCATGATTTAATTATTAAAACTGGCAGAGAAATTGCAAAAAAATACGACTTAGAATTCTATTATGATGACTTTAGACCATTATTTAGAGAAGGGCAAAATAAAGCCCGTGAATTAGGACTTTATATGCAAAAATATTGTGGTTGTGTTTTTAGTGAGGAAGAACGCTATCAAAAACAAATTGAAAAAGACCATAAAGTTTTTGTCCAAGATATTTTAGTTAAGTAGAATTTAACCTCTGTGTTTACATAGAGGTTTTATAGTTATATTAATTTTTTAAGTTCTTTTATAAATATAGATTCGCTTTTTTCATTTACTAATATGTATATTTTATTTCTTGTTCTAGTTAATGCTACGTAAAACAATCTTCTTTCTTCTTCGTATTCGTAGTATTCTTTAATATTTTTTACATATATTAGAATTTTATCATCTATTATTTTATTTGGAAATCCCATTATTTTATCATCTGCGTTTAATAATATTACATTTTCTTCCTCTAAACCTTTTGATCTATGAGCTGTTAAGAAATATATTTTTAGTTCTGGAATTTTTGTGTACTCTATACAATTATTTTTTATAATAAATTTTCGATTATTTGATAATCTGTTTAAATCATTATTATTTCTTCCCAATAACATAACTTGTCTTTGATTATCCTTATATAATTTTAATAGAATTTCTTCTAATTTTTCATTAAAATTATTTGTGTATCCTACTATTTGTACTGGATTGTTTATATGTTTTGTTGATTTTAATTTCTTTTTTAACTGGTAATTATTTTTTTGTATAAAATTTCCTGCAATATCTATTAATTCTTGTGAATTTCTATAAGTATTTTCGATTATAACTTTCTTTGTGTAACCATAATATTTGTCAAAATTTAGGAATACGTCTAGTGTACAACCAGTAAAACCGTAAATAGATTGCCAATCATCACCTACTACCATTAATTTAGCATTTGTCTTATTTATTATGCTTTTTATAAGTTCATATTTTGTTATTGACGTATCTTGATATTCATCTATTATTATGTATTTGTACTTTTGGTATATTCCATATTTGTTAACAATATTGGTTGCCATATTAATCATGTCATTAAAATCTATTTTTCTGTTATTTTTTAATTCATATTGATATATACTGTAAATATTTTGCGTAATATTTACCAATATTTTTTGTCGTACTTTTTCACTTTTATTTTTTATCTTATTGATTTTTTTATTAAATTTATCAAAATAGCTTATATCATAATTATCTGATTTAAATAGATTTATAAATGTTTCTATTAGTTTTTTTAGGTTGTTTAGATAACTAGTATTCTGGTAAATATTTTTGTATAAATTTAAATAGTTTATTTCTTTAAATTTTACATTTCTCCGATGTAATTCTTTTTGTAAAATCTTCAATGCATTACCTTCATTAAATTGTATTTGATATAAATCTATATCATCCTTATTGTTTGATGTATTCACTTCTCTATTGTTCACAATATTATATTTTTTTAATTTAAATATACTTTTTTCAGGTGTATGTTTGTATGTATATTCTATACCATTGATATAAAGATAATTTGCTAATACATAATCATATTTATCAAATACAATTTCATTTTGTTTGATTGTTTTTATTTTTTCTGTTTCTATATTTGTTAAATCAATATATATTGCGAAATATTTTACTATATCTTTTAATCCTTGTTCATTTTTTAATATGTTATTTTTAAAGTATTTATCTATTACATTGCTTAATAAATTGTCTTCTGCGATTGATATTACTGACTCATTTTGTTTTATAATATTTAATGCAAGTTTATGAAAAGTATATATATCAATGTCATATGTATTATTTTTACACAAATTCTTTTTTAGGTTATTCGTCGCATCATTCGTGAAAGAAATGCAAAGTATATCTTTAGGGTTTATTTTTCTTCTATTTATTAAGTATATTATTTTGCCTATTATCGTTAGACTTTTACCACTACCGGCACCTGCTACTACAAGAGTATTTAATTCATTACTTATTACAGCATTTTTTTGATTTAAATCTAATCTATAACCATTTATATTATTTAATACACTTGCATTTATTATTTCCTGATTGGTATACTCTTCATTTTTCGCTTCTATATATTTTTCTAACTCTTTATAATCATTTATAAATTTTCTATTTATTATTTTAAATACTATACTTTTTTTCTTTACTTCTTTGTATAATTTTTTAAATTTTTGCTTTATTATTACCACTTGATTATGATCTATATAATCATCTGATAATTTATTTATGTATCTATAAAAATAATTGATATCATTGCCGCTCTTGAACTCATCTTTAACTTTTAATATGTATAAAAAAATCAATACTATTATGATTACTACTAGTATTTTTACTGTTATCACTTCCTAATGTTAGTTTTGATTTGCTAGTTCATTTACTGTTATTTCGTATGTTATATTATGTCTTTTTGCCTTGTTTATAACATCATTTATTTTGGAATCTTGATAAATCTCTACTTGATGCATGTTACATCTTATTTTTAGACTTTGTTCTAACATTTTGCATAAATTTTCTATTTGTTCAAATACTAATATTATTTTAGAAATAATTATGTTTTTATCTCGTTTTAAAAACTCTATGTTTAAACTTAAAAATGTGTATACATCCATCTCTACTATATTTATTTTATCAGTAAGATTTCTATTTAATAATTCTTCTGTTATATTTTTGTTATCTTCTAATGAGGATATTTTATATTGTTTTATGTTATTATTTTTGCTTAGAATTTTACTTTTTTTATCTAAACTTTCCTCATTTATTCCACATATTACTATTATGTCCTTTTCATTTGTCAAATTAATCACCATGTTTTATTATATAATTTTATTTATTGTTTATGACAAATTTTAATACGACAAATTATGACATATTATTTATTATATTTTACGTTGTTCGCATCCATAAATGCAGTTAATTCTTTTGATGAAATTGCAATTCCTAAATTAATAAATTGCTTCTCATGAACCTCCTCTATGTTTAAACCACGTTTACATGTTCCATTTATGTCAAACATTAAATCAAGGTGTCTTGTTGCACTTTGCATACCAAGAATTGTGCCACTTTCATCAAATATTGGTCCACCACTTTGACCTCTTATACCTGGTGTACTTGTTTCAAACATCGCATTTTCCTTATCACTCACATTTACGTGTCTTGTTACTATTCCATCAAGCGGAAAAAATGGAACATTTAAATCTTTTTCTTTATATTTTTTTATTTCCTTGCTAGTTGAATCGTAGTAAAAATAATCATCTTTAATAAATGCAAAGCCTAATTTGCATACACTTTGACCTATTTCTGGAGTACTATTGCTAAATTTTGGATATTCCGTTACACTAATATTTTCAAAATCTTCCCATTTTATTAATGCAATATCTAAATCTTTAGATAAGATTATTTTTGATATGTGTCCACCTTCAAATGTATTAACAAATATGTTTATTTGGGATATTATGTCATCATTTGTTATTCCATATTTTTGTTTGAATCGTTGTAATTCTTTTTCGTTTTGTATAGTTTTATATTCCGTAAATAAGTCTTTTAGATTTTCTGAATTTATTATTTGTTCTGCGACATGCTTACATGTTAATATCCATCCTTCATCATTTACTACTATATAGGTTGAAATAGATGAAATTATGTTGTCTGAACCTAATAACTTGATTCCACCGTAAAGTGGTCTTGTATATTCCTTATTTGTTTTAATTGCATTTATAAACATTTTATCACCATCTTAATTATAACAAAAAAAGCACTATTGTGCCTCTTCATAATTTAGTTTTTTCAATTCTTCTAATACAAAATTCCCATCTTCTCTTATTAGCTTGTCGTCAAAATAGATTCTACCACCACCATATTCTTTTCTTTGAATTAAAACCAAATCCCAATGGATGGATGAATCATTATTGTTTGAAGCATCATCATAACATCTTCCTGGTGTAAAATGGATGCTTCCAATTATTTTTTCGTCGTACAAAATATCTCCTATAGGTTTCCTTATAAATGGATTTAGTCCAAATGAAAACTCTCCTATGTACCTTGCTCCTTCATCAGTATTGAATATTGTTTCTAATTTATCATTATTTATTTCTGATGAGCATGAGATTATTTTTCCATCTTTAAAGTCCAATGATATGTTTTTAAATTCTATTCCTCTATATGATGTTTCTGTATTATATGTTATTCTGCCATTTACACTCGTTTTAATAGGTGCTGTATATAGTTCTCCATCCGGAATATTGTGTTTCCCTACACATGGTATTGCAGACATCCCTTTTATCGAAAAACTTATATCTGTATTTGGCCCTACTATTCTAACTCTATCTGTTTTTTCCATTAAGTCTTTAAGTGGTTTTATTAATTCACTTAATTCTTTAAAATTAATAGTCATTACATCTAATGCATATTTTTTAAATTCTTCTCTTGTCATTTTTGCTTTATAAGCATCCATTACACTAGGATAATTTAGTAACAACCATTTTCTTTTATTTATTCTTTCCTTTGATATTTCATTTGTTGCTCTACCAATTTCGTTGTAAATTTCTTCACTTATGTTTTTTTCTTCATATGGATTATTATTTTCTCTTATTGAAATAAAAGCATCGTAATTGTCTATTTCAAATTGTTTTTGTGTTATTAAAAATTTTATTCTTTCTTTCGTTGTTAATTCTGTAATTTTGGACGAAATTTCATCATCTATTATGTTTACTTCTGGTATTGCATGATTTTCATATATTTTTTCTATTAATTTTATCACTAAGGATTTTGCGTTTTTACTCCTAGTCGTTATCAATACACGTTCATTTTTAGATATTTTTAAAGAGTAATTAATAATTATATCTGCAAGCTCATTTATTTTTTCTTCCATTTTTATTTCTCCCTTTTGTTATTCATATTATTAACAATAATTTGTATTTTATAATATTTATGCTTTATATGGAAGTTTTATTACTGCAGTTGTTCCCTTATTTAGTTTAGACATGAAGGATATTTCTCCATCATGACATTTTATTATTTCATTTACCAGTGTAGCTTCTAATGCTCTATTTCTACCATTTGGCGTATAAAATGGTTTATTTAATTCTCTTAATTCATTTTTTGTCATGCCCTTGCTGTTGTCATTTATTGTTGTAATAATTTGATTACGCTTTAAAGTTACTTCTATATTTATAATTTTTTGGTTTGAATTGTCTTCTAAATTCTCTATGCAATTTTTTATTATATTTACAAATACTTGTTTTAATCTAATATAATCTGCATAAACATATAATTCGTCCTTTGAAACCTTTATGTTTACTTTAATATTTTTATTTTTTGTTATTGGTGCCACACTCAATTTTATATCCTCTAATAATACATTTATATCCATATATTCTGGTGATATTTTTATTTTTGTGAAGTTCAACATGTCATTCATTAACGTTATTGATCTTTCTAATTCAGTTTGAATTATTGGGATATATTTTTCATGGTTTGGATTTTTAAAATTTAGCATTTCTAAATATCCTTTGCAAACTGCTAATGGATTTTTTATTTCATGTGCTATATTGAATAGTGAGCATCTAAGTTGTTTTTCTCTTTCCAATTCTTTAATTGTTATGTTTAAATTAATTATTTGTTCACTTTTTTCTAGGAGGTTTATTATTAATATTGCCGATAATACAAATATTGATAATACAATTACCATTTTTATTATTATGTTAACATTAGGGTAAATATCTGGTGTTTCTATTATTAATATTGTTGCTTTTATTATACTAAATGTTAATATATAAAAATATTTTAGTTTTTCTTTGTTTATACTTTTTATTAATATATATAGTCCATAGTAAGCAATATATTCTATTATACATATGCTTAGTGGCAATCCAAATACGATATTATAATTGAAGACTATGAATATACTCATTATTAGTATACTGTCTTTTTTTTCTTTTAAATATGCAATTATAAGTGGGATATTAAGCATTATTGGTGGGGTTATCCCTATACTATGCTCGTGACTTAAATACATTGAAATAAATAATACTACTGATAATAATAAGTTGCTTTCTTTTTTGTTTATGTCATTACAATACGCTACGTATATCATATAACACAAGAATGGAAATAATATACATATAATATTTGTCAAAATACCGGTTATATTTGTCATTATTTGTCCCTCCCTGTCATTAATATATAATGTCTGTCTGTCTTTTTTTGTCGAATAATAAAAAAAAGTGACTTTTTTTATCACTTTAACTCATCAATATATTTTTTTAATTGTTTTGCTTCTGGTCCAAGTATTATTTTTAATTGATTGTCAATCTCAACAATTCCTCTTGCACCAAGTTTTTGTATTGCTTCTTTGTTTACTTTTGACATATCTTTTAATTCTACTCTAAATCTAGACATGCTTACTTCATGTTTTATTATATTTTCTTTTCCTCCTAAATATTGAACCAATTTATTTAATTCTAGTTTTACATCCTTTTTTGTAGTTTTGGCAATGGCACATGCTATTATAATAAGTATTATCGCCATTATTATATATTGTACATAGTTTATTTCCATATTATCACCTATCCATATTTAGTAGTATACCATATTTTTGTATTTTTTCAAAATTTAGTTATCTATTTTAATATTTATTATATTTTCTATCGGGATTATCTCATGCATATTAGTTATTAAGCAATTACTATCTCTTGCAATTATTGTCTTATTTAGAACTTCATCCTTTGTTGTTATTAATGTTTGTTTATCATATACTATATTTGTATATTTAAAAATTTCATTTATTTTGTCCTTTGCATTTAAATAGTTAGTGTTTCCAGAATAGTATACTTTCTGATTTGTAGTATTTATTTCTTTATTGTTTATATAAATATTATCTGGTAAATTCATAATTCCTCCTCTTTTAATTTTATGAAATATATTTTTCTATATACGTGATATAATAATAATATAGGAGATGATATGGTGAGCAAAATTTCTAAATACAAATTTGATATTGTGTTATTTTTGTTACTAGTTTTTCTTGCCATTATTAGTATTTCAACTATATATAGTGCTGAGGTCATCGCATTTGATGTTCCTGGTTCACTTTATATTAAACAATGCATTTGGTTTTTGATTGGATTCATAGTTATATTTATAGTTATGACACTTGGTACAGACTTTTTTTATAGAAATGCGTGGATTTTTTATATAATAGGAATTCTTTCTTTGATTGGATTATTATTTTTTGCACCTACTATAAGTAATTCTAAATGTTGGTTTGTAATTTCAGGTGTTGGAAATATTCAACCAAGTGAATTTATGAAAATTTTTATTATTTTAGTTTTGGCGAGAATGATTGAAGATTTTAACCTTCAAACAGATCATTCAATCAAAAACGAATTTTTATTTCTAGTTAAAGTATTATTTGTTGTTGGTATTCCTTCTGTGCTTACTTTTTTACAACCGGATACTGGTGTTGTATTAATTTATTTACTTATTACACTTGCAATGCTTCTATCTTCTGGCATCAGAATAAGATGGTTTGTAATATTAGGACTATTTGTTGGTATTATACTTTCCATATTCTTATTCTTATATTTTTCTAAACCTGATACATTTATTAATATATTTGGTACTAAATTTTTTTATAGAATGGATAGAATTATAGATTGGCGAAGTGGTGTTGGGATGCAATATGAAAATGCTTCTATTGCAATCGGTTCTGCTGGATTATTCGGACATGGATTTGCTAATACACCGATTTATTTTCCAGAACCACAAACTGATTTTATATTTGCAGTTTTTGCTTCAAATTTTGGAATGATTGGTTCTTTAATTCTTTTATTGATTCTTGGATTTTTTGATGGTAAAATTCTTCATATAGGCTATAGTGCTAAAAATGATATAAATAAATACGTTATAGCGGGAATTATTGGAATGTTATTATATCAACAAGTTCAAAATATTGGAATGACAATAGGATTATTACCAATAACAGGAATCACTCTTCCTTTTATTAGTTATGGTGGTTCTTCACTTTTGTCATATATGTTAATGCTTGGATTCGTATTTACTATAGCTAATGAAGAATATAGAAATAAAAAAAGAAATTATATATAGGTGGTATTTATGATTAAGTATATTAATATTAATAATAATAATTTGATTGTTTCACATATTGCTGATGTCGATGGAATGGGTGCGGTTATATTAGCTAAATTAGTATTTGAAAAAATTGATATTATTCTATGTGAGCCAGATGAATTATATAGTGTATTTAAGGAATTGATTGGTTCTAAATATGACCAAATTTTTATTACTGATTTATCAGTTAAAACAGAAGAAATTTTTGAATTTATAGACAGTAATTTTTCAAATGTTAAACACTTTGACCATCATATATATTCTTTTGATATTAAATATCCATGGTCAACTGTAATTCACAAAGATGGCGATTTTTTACCATGTGGCACTAGTATCTTTTATGAGTATCTTTTAAAAAATTATACTGAATGCCAATATTTAAATTCTACATATGTTTCTTCATTTGTAGAAAATGTAAGAAGTTACGATACTTGGGATTTTAAAAATACTGGTAATTTGGCTGGAAAATATCTTACCGAAATTTTTTCTGTCATAGGAATTGATTCTTTTATTGAAAAGTACTATTCAAAACTACTTAAAAATTATAAGTTAGAAACTTTTACTTTTGATAAAGATGAGCTTGATATCGTGAAAAAACTTGAAGATGATATTGCTTCATATGTTGATGAATGTGATAAATCATTAATTATTACACAGTTTTTGGGATATAATGTTGGCATAAGTATTTCCGAAAACTATAGGAGTACGGTAGGAAACGAATTATCTGCTAGACATAAAGAACTTGATTTTATTTTAATTGCCAATTTTGTAAGAAGAGCTTTTTCGTTTAGAACTGTCAATGATATAAATTTAAATGAAATTGCCTCTATTATTGGTGGCGGAGGGCATGAAAAGGCCGCGGGAGCTTCAATGAACGATGAGAATCTTAAAATATTTTATAAATCTTTATATAAAAAATATGACAAATAGAAAAACAAATAAGTATAATTCTTATTTGTTTTTTATTTATTTTCTTTACAAATTATATCATATGCCGCTTTTGCACCATCTGATGTTGCTGTCACTACTTGATATAGTTTTTTGCTTGTTATATCTCCAATAGCATATATATTTCTTTTATTAGTTCTATTGTTATCATCTACTACTATATATCCATTTTTACAATTTATACCTAAATCACTAAAAATCTTACTATTTGGTTCATACCCTATTGATACAAATAGTCCATCTATTTTTTTAGTAAACGTTTCGTTATATACTACATTTTTTATTTCTATTTGTTCTAATGAGTCATTACCTATTAATCTTATTATTTTACTATTGTTTAAATAATGTATGTTTTCTTTATTTTTCAGAGAATTTCTTAGTTCATCGTTTATATTTAAATCTTTTTCCTGATTTATTATAGTTACTCCTTCGGATTGATCAGCTAAATATAAAGCTTCTTCTGCGGTTTCTATACTTGAACCAACTATTACTACTTCTTTGTTTTTATATAAAGATCCATCACAAATTGCACAATAGCTTATTCCTTTTCCAAGATATTCTTTTTCATTTTGAATGTGCAATTCCTTATTTTTTCTACCAGTTGATATTACCAAATATTTAGTTTCGTATGTATCTTTATTTGTTATTATTTGCTTGATTTCGCCATCATTTATCGCGATTACATCACCATATATATATGGAATTTCTAATTCTCTTATTTGATTAAACATATTTAGAGATAACATCGCACCTTTTATTTGATTAAATCCTGGATAATTCTTTATATTTATTGCCATATTCATGCTTCCACCAGGAGCATTCTTTTCTATTATTGCCACATTTATTCCTGCTTGTTTCAAATATATTGCTGCTGTCATTCCCGCTGGTCCACATCCAATTATTATTACATCATACATTATTTTCACTTCTCTTCTTTAAACTAAGTATTATTCCTATTACTCCCGTTATAAATAATACTAAAGATATTACTTGTGCCATTCTCAGAGGCCCAATCATTAAGCTGTCTGTCCTTAAGCCTTCTATAAAAAATCTTCCTAGTGAGTACCACGTAAGATATGCACTTACGGTTAATCCCGTTATTTTTAGCTTTTTAAATATTATAAGTAATACTATGAAGCCTAATAAGCACCACAATGATTCATATAAAAATGTTGGGTGGTAATAAATACCCTTTATGCACATGCCTTTTATTATGAATTTTGGAAGATGTAAGTTTTCTAAAAACATTTTTGTAACTTGTCCGCCGTGAGCCTCTTGATTGAAAAAATTTCCCCATCTCCCTATTGCTTGTGCAAGTATCAAACCAAGCGATACCATATCCATAAATTTAATAGTATTTATTTTCCTTTTTTTAGTGAAATATATTAGCCATATAGCACCTGCAATTACTCCTCCGTGTATGGCTAGTCCACCTTCCCAAACTTTGAATATACTTAACAAATTACCTTTAAATTCATTAAATGCAAAGATACAATAGTATAACCTAGCTCCTATGATTGCAATCGGAATTAAACCAAAGGCAAAATCATCTAAATCATTTTTATTTATTCCTAAGGACTTTGATTCTTTTCTTGCAATTAAGTATGCCGTTATTATACCCAGTAATATCATTATTGAATACCAATATATGTTAATTCCTCCTATACTTATTGCAATTCTACTCATCTTTTTTCTTCCCTTTTTCTAATATTGGCTTTATTACTTTGTCTTCCATAATAATATTCATTAAAGATATCAGTATAGCCATTACAAATAATATTAGTATTCCTTTTACGTTTGACATTCCTATAATTTTAAAATGTCCTCTTAATATAAATGATACTATATATAATATTAAAATATTAATAAATGGATAAAATATTCCTAGTGTTATACCAGTAAGTGGCATTGTTAGCTTAACTAATATTGGTTTTATTGTTTTGTTTAATAGATATATTATCACTACTGCTAGAAATCCATAAAATGCATTTTCTATTTTTAAATGCTCATCAAATAATAATGAAACTATTGTTAATACCAAAGTATATCCTAACATGTATAATAGCCATTCTATTAGTCTGTTAATTCTTTTTTTGCCTTTATCCATTATTATCAGTTTCAAGTTTATTCATCTCCTATAAGTATGTCTCCAGTCATTTCTTTTGGAATAGGAATATTCATCAATTTTAGTATAGTTGGCATTATATCTCCCAATTTTCCATTTTTTAGTTTCAATCCATCTCTACAAATTATAAATGGTACTAAACTTGAAGAATGTGAAGTTATAACTGTATTATTTTCGTCTAACATGTAATCCGCATTTCCGTGGTCTGCTGTTACTATTAGAGTCCCACCAACCTCATCTATTTTATTCTTAATTTTTCCTAAACATTCATCTACTGTTTCAATAGCTTTTATTGCAGCTTCCATTACACCAGTATGACCTACCATGTCTGGATTTGCAAAGTTTAATACTACGAAATCATAATTTCCTATTTCATTTAAAAGTCTTTCTGTTATTTCATATGCACTCATTTCTGGTTTTAAATCATAAGTTGCAACTTTTGGTGATGGAATTAATATTCTAGTTGCATTTTTTAATTCTAATTCTTTTCCACCATCAAAGAAGAATGTTACATGTGCATATTTTTCTGTTTCTGCAATTCTAAGTTGTTTAATACCTAATGAATCTAAGTATGGACCTGCTGGATTAATTACATCTTCAATTTTAAACGCATTCTTTGCTACTACCTCATCACTTGTTGGCATCATTGTAACAGTTAATACATTACTAAATTTTATTGTTTTAAAATCATTAAATGACTTATTTGTTATAGTTTTTAATATTTCCCTTGCTCTATCAGGTCTATAATTTATCCAAATTACTCCATCATTTTCTCTTATGTTTCCTTTTTCATTAACTACATGTGGTTCGATAAATTCATCGTATACGCCATTTTTGTAACTTTCTTCTATCATTTCAGGAATGTTCATACATTCTGGAGCTGTTCCTGTTACTATTGCATCATATGCTTTCTTTATTCTATCCCAATTGTTGTCCCTATCCATCGCATAATATCTTCCACTGATACTTGCTATTTCACCTAATTCTTGGTTTTCTATTTCTTCTGTTAGTCTATCAATATATTTCATTGCTACATCTTTGTATGTATCTCTACCATCAGTAAAAATATGAAAATAAACTTTCTTTATATTGTTTCTTTTTGCTAACTCAAGAGCTGCTAAAAAATGATCTATGTGTGAATGAACTCCTCCATCGCTTAATAATCCCATTATATGAAGTCTAGAATCATTTTCTTGCACATGTTTTATTACTTTTAATAATTCTTCATTTTCATAAAATTCTTCTGTGCTTATTTTTTGATTTATATATTCAAGGGGTTGATATACAATTCTACCTGCACCTATATTCATGTGACCTACTTCGCTGTTTCCATATTGACCATCAGGTAATCCAACTAATTTTCCGCTTGCATGCAATAAGCTGTGTGGATATTTGTTCCACAAATAGTCAAAGTTTGGCGTATTTGCTTGTTTTACAGCATTTCCATGAACTTCCTCTCTTATTCCAAATCCATCTAATATACATAATAATGTTGTTTTCATTTTATCACCCAATATAATTTTACCACAAATTAGAAAAAAAACACATTTTATTGTGTTTAACTCCTTATTCCGTGAAACTCTAATCTTAATTTATCTGCAACTGTAACTACAAATTCTGAATTAGTTGGTTTTGCTTTATCAATATCTACGCTGTGTCCAAATATTTCTTCCATAAGATTCCAGTCCCCTCTATTCCAACTAACCTCAATTGCATGTCTTATTGCTCTTTCTACTCTTGAGACAGTTGTATTAAATTTACTCGCTATTTCTGGATATAATTCTTTAGTTATTCCACCTACTATTTCAGGTCTATTGTATAACAATATTATTGATTCTCTTATGTATTGATATCCTTTTATATGTGAAGGTATACCAAGTTCATGTAATATTTTAGTTATTGAAAGTTGCAAGTTGTTGTTTTGAATATCAAATGATTTTGATTCTTTAGTAGTTTCACAACATTCAATTATTCTTTTTTCTAAATCGGCTAATTCGAATGGTTTTAGTATATAATAGTTTATTCCGTAACTTGATACTCTTCTTATCATATCTGCTGCATCAAATGATGTTAATACTATTACCGGTTTTGATATATTTTTTTCTTTCATTTGTTCCAGCACATATACTCCATCTTTTTTAGGCATTAGTAAGTCTAGAACTATTATGTCATAATCATTCTTCTTTGACTCAATTAATTTTATTCCATCTTCGCCATTATTAGCACTTAATACTACTTCAATTTTTTGATGGTTACTACTATACTCCTTTATCATTTCAATAAGGCTGACATTGTCGTCCACCATTAAAACTCTTATCTTATTCATTATTTCTCCTTTCATGTACCACCACGTGTTTACTATTATACTATTTTATTCTAAATATTTCTATATTTTTTATTGTAAGGTTTTGTCGATGGATGTCGAAAAAAATAGAAGTTTGTGACTTCTATTTAGTTTAACTTTAATTTTTCTATAAGCAAATCTTCTGTTTTTGCAGTTAATGGTATACCATTTTTTATGGCGAATGCACATTCTTTACACATTCCACAGAAGTTACAGCATCCTATTTTTATTGTGCAATTAGGATCAATTTCTTTTATTTTGGGTACTATTGTTTTTATGTTTATAAATTTACATTTATCACATATTCTAATTTCATTCTTCATCTGTTATTAGTTCCACCATGTCGCCATTTTTAAGCATACATGCATTAGCGTCATCTGTATCTAAATGTAATTCAAAATATGAATTTCCTGTTTTTATATATACACTTCCTAGAATAGTTTCTTTTTCACCATTTACTTTTATTTGATATGGTTTATTTAATTTTAAATTGTATTTATTTAAGTCTTCTTCTGTTATATGTATATGTCTTGCTGCTAGTATACAACCTGTTGTTGTTACAGAGCCTTTTGGTCCTATTATTGTTATTGTTTCACTATTTTCTAGATTACCTGACATTCTTACTGGTGGCTTTACACCTAGTTTGTAGCTATCAGTTTTTGAAATTTCTATTTGAGTGTATTTTCTTACTGGCCCTAGCACTCTTACTTTTTCAATAGAGCCTTTTGGTCCCTCTAGAGTTACTGTTTCGGCCGATGCAAATTCGCCTGGTTGTGTTAGATGTTTTTGTACTGTTAGTTCGTAGTTTTCACCGAATAACGTGTGTAAATCTTCTTCTTTTAAATGAACATGTCTGTTTGATATTCCAACTGGTATCTTCATAAAATCATCTCCTATTTATTATAAATTAAAAACTCTCCGTGATGGAGAGAACCCTATTTAATTATATCAATTGGTATTTTTTTTTACAAGTTTTTTAGTATACTTTACACTATTCATTGCTTGTGTTTTCCGATTTTTCACTTAGTTTTCCAAGCGATTCTAATATTGCATCTTCTATTGGTTTAAAGTCTGGACCACTATTAGTATTTACTTCTGTACTAGTATTCGTATGCCCTTTATAAAATTCTGGATCTACCACAGTTACTTCTACTGGTGAAAAGTCTTCTTCTTTTTGAATTGGTATAGGTAAAGTATCATCATAATCTAGCTCATTGCTGCTTTTCTCAAGTGTGCTTGATTCTTCAATATTTTCGTCAACTTTACTTGGTTTATACGCTTCTCTCATTGTTCTTTGTAAAAAATCATCTATTGACTCTATTTCTTCTTTTGGTTGTTCTTTTTCTTTTAACAAGTATTCCAAATTTCTGTCATAAGAGTTTTCTTGAACTGGTTCAGCTGTTTGTGTCGGTTGATTCTCTGACTCTTTATTTTCTTCTATGCTTTCCTTCATTAAACTGCTTAAGTCATAATTATCTTCTTTTAAAAATGATTTTGCCTCTTTTTTATCAGTTTTCATATCGAAATCAACGTCTATGGGTGTCGCTGGTTCCGTTTCTTCTTTTGGTTGTTCTTTATCTATTCCATCTATATCCAATTTGTTACCAAAAGCCATTTCTATATTTTCTTTTGCCTTTCTCTTCTTTGTTTGATTTCTGTCAACAAAGTATCCAATTACTGTAAAAACTATAAAAATTGCGGCACATATAACCCAAATATAGTTGTCAGATAAAATTTGTAATACGTTTTCCATCACAAGCCTCCCTTATTCTATATAATATATTACCACTATTGCTTTAAAAACGCAATATTTCTTTTTTTACTTGCATTATTATTTTTTCCATTTCTTCTGGAGATTCATCTAGAAAATCTATTCTATAATTTTTGATATTTATTCTATTGTATTCATTCATACTAGTTATTTTATTTATTGTTTCCGTTAATATAGTCATATAATTATTATTATCTATAATTCTATATTTATAATTTGCACTTTTCAGTTCCGTTATTCCTTTTATTTTATTTTTTGTTATCATTGCTTCTAAATAACCATACACTTGAACTTCAAAGTTTACATTATTATTAGTTGCTATATCCTTTAAATTATCAAAATTTAGGTCTGGTGATACACATATTTTTTTTATGCCTCTTTTTATCAAAAAATCAACTGAATATTTATTTGTTATATTCATGTAATAATTAGATACAATGTTTCCTTTGCTTGGTATAAAATTAAAATCATTTATAACTATATTACTAATGTCATTATTTTCCTTTTCAATTATTCTTGGCATGATGTAATATATATTTTCATTTTTATGTTCATTATATAATTTAATATTGTTTGTATATATATTATCTACTTTTAACTGTTTTAATTTTTCATATTGATTTTCATTTGTAATTGATACACTTATTTCTATTTTATCATTATTCATATTAATTATTGGATTATACTCTAATTTATTTAATGTCCTGTTGTAATTTACACGCTTGTCTATTAGTTTATCTATTATTTGCCTTCTTATATCATTTAAATCTTTTATATTTATGAATATTTCTTTTTTATCAGATTCAATATTTATTTTATCAATTTTATATGGTGTATTTCCTAGCTTTGACATTTGCTTTTTGATTTCTTCATTTGTTGTTATTATTGATCTTGATTTCTGAACTATTTCTTTAGTTATGGATTCTACATTACCATCATCATATTCAATAGTAATAAACGGGTATTCTATTTTAACATTACAGTTTATTTTTATTCTTTTTTCTTCTATATTTTTTAATGAATCTATTAATAGCTTGTCTGTAGTTTTTACAACTCGAGATTTTTTTGTTAAACCTATAGAATTTTTTATTTTTATTACTTCGCCTTTAGTTGCTTTATCGATTTTCTTTTCATTTTTGAAAATATTTGTTATTGTTAAACCGTTATCTTCAACTACAAATTTAATTCCATCTCCTATTATTAAATTATCTTCTAGTTTTATTGTTATCCATTTATCATCTACTTTTATAGCCTGTCCTATATTTATTCCCTGGTGATTTGGACGCTTTTTGTTCATAACATCACTTGCATTAAATTTGTGACCCTTTGTATAATCTCTGTTAAAAACTCTTTGTATATCATGATATGTGTTTGTATCTATTTCTATTTTTTTTGTGTCATAATATTTATCAATTACTTTCCTATATAATTTTGTAACTAAATACACATATTCTTTTGACTTCATTCTTCCTTCTATTTTAAGACTTTTCGTACCGGATTCAATTATTTTATCTATATCTTCTATATTACACAGATCTTTTGTGCTAAGTGCATATTCTGTTTTTCCATTCACTTTATATGGCAGCCTGCAACTTCCAGCACATTCTCCTCTATTTCCACTTCTTCCACCTCTTAATAAGCTCATATAACAACATCCTGAATAGCACATGCATATTGCTCCATGTACAAATACTTCTGTATCCATTATTTCACTATAAGCTTTAATTTCTTCTAACGTTAGTTCTCTAGCTAAAACTACTCTTTTTATTCCCATTTCTTTAAACATTTTTGTTGTATTTATATTATAGTTATGCGTTTGGGTTGATGTATGTATTTCTAAATCTGGTATTGTTTTTCTTAATAAATTTATCATTCCTATATCTTGTACAATAACGGCATCTACATTATTTATATATAGAAATTTTGCATAATTTATAAAACCTTCTACTTCGCTTTCAAATATCAAAGTATTTAATGTTACATATACTTTTACACAATATTTATGACAATAATTTATTGCTTCTACTATTTCCTCGTCATTAAAATTATCTGCAAATTTCCTAGCACCATAATTTTTTCCGCTTAAATAAACTGCATCTGCACCGGCATGAACTGCCATGTACAAACTTTCTTTGTTTCCTGCTGGTGCTAATAATTCAATTTTATCCATATAAAATCACCTATAGTTGAAGTATATCACAATGTGATCATTTTTTTATATAATTTCTTAATTTAAAAAGTGAATATACATTTATTATTGCAAGTATTGCAACAAATATATCAACTATCATCCAAATTGTAGTACTAGATATTATGCTTGCCAAAACTAGTATTATAATTGTTAATATTTTTAATATTTTAATACTAGTTTTACTGTTGATAAGATATTTTAGGTTTGCTTCACCATAGTAATATCCTGTAATTACTGTTGATAATGCAAAAAGTATTATTGTTAAAATTATTGTTATCGTACCATATGTTCCAAGGTGATAATTATATGCAAATTTTGTTATTTCTATTCCATTCGGATCAATTATATTTAAGTGATTGTAACCGGCGAGTGATATTATTATTGCTGTTGTTGTGCATATTACAAGAGTTGCTACATAAACCCCTATTATTTGTGTATATCCTTGTTTCTGTGGGTTAAATTCAGTTGTTGTTGCCGATGTTATGGCTGCTGTTCCTATTCCTGCTTCATTTGAAAATATTCCCCTTTGAATTCCTATCAGGCATGTCGAGATTGTTCCTGTTATTGCTGATTTGAAATTGAATGCGTCTATTACTATATTCTTTATAATTGTTAATGAATCACCTATATTTATTAAAATAATAAAAAATGATGTGGATAAATATATTATTGTCATTATAGGCACAATTTTATCACATATTTTACTTATTTTATTAACACCCCCTATTATAATTGGTGATGTTATTATCGCAATACCTATACCGATGAATAGAGGATTAATATTTATATAATCAATTAGAACTTTTGATATAGTATTTACTTGGATTGATAAAAATCCTCCAACATATGCCAGTATAATTATTACTGCATAAATTATTGCTAGTGTTCTATTTTTAAGTAAATTCTCTATATAAAATGGTGGGCCTCCATAATACGTTCCATCTTTATCTTTTTTCCTGTTTATAACTGATAAATAACTTTCAGAATACGTATTTGCTGCACATATTATTGCACTTATCCACATCCAAAATATCGTACCTAATCCTCCTATATATATTGCTAATGCTGTTCCTGCTAATGAACCAACACCTATTTTTGCTGCTAAAGTTAAATTTAATGTATTTAATCCAGATTTACCTTCACTAACACTTTTCCACAAGTCTTTTATTTTAAACTGTGGAAAACCTAATCTTATAGTAAAGTATATTCCACTCCCTAATAATAATGTTGTTGCTAATCCCCAAAGAATTTTTTCAATAGCTATTATCACATAATCACCTAGTTAATTTTATGTTTGATTATTTTTTTAATGTGGATAAAAAAAACAATATCACTTATTTATGATATTGTTCGTTATTTATTATTTTATATGCTCTATATATTTGTTCTAGCAATACTACTCTAAACAATTGATGTGGAAATGTCATTTTTGAAAATGATAAGGCAAAATTTGATTTTTCTTTTACCCTTTTTGATAATCCGTCCGAACCACCAATTATAAATGTTATGTCACTATTACCATATGTATTTAACTCTTTTATTTTATTTGAAAATTCTATTGATGTGATCATTTTTCCATCTATGTCTAAAGTTATTATATAGCTTTTATCTTCTATATGTTTTAGTATTCTATCTGCTTCATTTTCCATATTATCATCTTGTAACTCTATTATTTCTAATTTCGTATATTTTGATAATCTTGTTTTGTAGTCTTTTATTCCTTCTTTTACGTAATCTTTCTTTATTTTCCCAATACATATTATTTTTAGCATGGTGCTTCCTCGACTATTACTGTATCTTTTTCTTTTGCTACTTTTATGTTGCTAAAGCTTTTATTTTCTTTTTGCAATGCTTCTTTTAAAGCATTTATTGCTAACTCTTCTGTATTATTTTCTTTGCTTAAGTGAATTAATATTACTTCTTTAGTATTTGGGCCTATTAAATATTTGGAAAGATAATATGAGGAATCTCTATTTGATAAGTGGCCTTCATCACTTAGTATTCTTTGTTTTAGATGATATGGGTAATTTCCTTGTTCTAGCATTTCTATATCGTGATTACTTTCGAATATATATATTTGTTTATTTTTTAATTTATTGTAATATTTAGAATTTATATATCCTGTATCTGTAATATATACTATTTCATCATTTCCAAGTTTTATAACAAATCCAACAGAGTATGTATCGTGAGATGTTTTGAATACCTCAAATTCTATATCACCAACTCTATTTTCATCCTCATATATTGAATAATCACTTACATAATCTAATTCTTTTTTCATTTCTTTTGATAGGAATACTACTGGTTTATATTTTTTTATGAATGTTTTTAATCCTTTTACATGGTCCACATGTGTATGTGTTATTAATATTGCATTTATATCTCCTGGATTTATATCTAATTCTTGTAACTTTTCTTCTATATTTTTAGTTGTTATTCCTATATCAACTAAAATTCTAGTATTATTATATTCTATAATACTAGAATTTCCTGTTGATCCACTTGCTAAAGTTGCTACTTTCATTAACGGCACTTTAAGAAGTTACAAGGATTAAATGATTGAGATCTCGAAGTATTTGATGGACCATTCCAGAATCCTATATGTAAGTGTGTTCCTGTTGAGTATCCTGTATTACCCATTGCTCCTATTGTTTGACCACGATATACTGTTTGGCCTACTGAAACATATTGTGCATCTAAGTGCTCATATACTGTATATATACCATTGTTATGGTTAACTTCAATATATTTTCCAAGTGTCTTATCATATCCTACTTTGGTTACTACTCCATCGTTTACTACATACACTGGTGAGCCACGTCCTGTACCTGTAATATCAATGCCTGCATGAAGTCTTCCCCAACGCCATGCATATCTACTACTTATATAATATCCTGAGTTTGTTGGCCATGTCCAAATAGATGAGTCACCAACTATGTTTGAATTTGTATAAACTCTTTTACCCTTTACGATTATTTTGTTTATTGATGGTTCCAGTGTTTCTGTTGATACTGGGTATACTTTTGTAACTTCACCATTAACAATTTCACGTTTTTGAGTTATTCTTTCTTTACCATTTGAACCCTCTCTTATAGTTTCTTGATATCCAACAGGTTTATTATAATCATATTGCACTTCTGTTTGATAATCCTTAATTTTATCTTCTACTACGTGGTCATATTCTGCTATTTGAATTTGTGGATTTATCAAACCAATTACGACTTCTGCTCCTTCATATAACATATTTGATGAGCTTGTATATTCTGGATTTGCTACTAAAAACTCTGCTGGGTTTAATTTAAAGTTGTTTGATATATCGTCTATTGTATCACCAGATTTTACTATATATTTTTCTTGATCTTCAGTCGTACCAAAAAGCATATACTTATTTAGTTCATTTTCATCAGTGAATATTAACTCATCTGTTGATATTAAACTTTCCTTTATTTTAATATCCTCAAGTATAGTTATATTTTCTATTTTTTTACCTGTTGTTTTTATTTCAGCTTGGGTATTATTTATATAATTATTGTAATCTGTTTCTGATACGAACGCTTTAATAACTTTGTCTACTGCATTTTCAAATTGACTTTTATCTAATACGTTTATTACTAGCTCTGTATCATCAGATTTTTTTATAGTTATTTTATAACCTTTTACCGTAAATGGTTCTTTGTCTTTTATATATTCATATATTTCTTTTGTAGTTGACACTTTTGGATTATATACATATATTTTTTCAACTTCCAAACCATTTGGGGCATATACTTTTGTATTATATTTTTCCTTCAATTCTGTTTGTTCTTGATCTATATATCTATCCAAATCATCTTTAGATTCAATTAGGCCAATAACTTCACCATTTAAAGTAACTTGGTATAAACTTACTGGTTCAGCATTGTATTCATTAAATCCTAAGAAAATAGATAACCCAGAAATAATTATTACTAATATTATTATTGGTATACTTATTTTTTTATTCATTGCAACACCCTAATTCTTTTTTAGTTTAAACTTTGGTTAACAAACTTATTTATGTTTTTTTGGAATATTAAATTAACTGTATCTATTGGACCATTACGATGTTTTCTTATTATAAGTTCTATTTCACTTATATCACTTGTATCAACTTCTGGTGCAACATTCTGATAGTCATCTCTATGAAGGAAAGCTACTATATCTGCATCTTGTTCTATTGATCCAGATTCTCTTAAATCGCTCAATATTGGCCTTTTATCTTCCTTACGTTGTTCAACAGAACGCGATAGTTGTGCAAGTGCTATTACTGGTACATTTAATTCCATTGCCATTGCTTTTAATGAACGTGAAATATCCGAAACTTCTTGTTGTCTATTTCCAGCGTATTTTCCACCACCACTTATTAATTGTAAATAATCGATTATTACTATTGCTAAGCCTTTGGGTGATGATGCTAATCTACGGCATTGTGCTCTTAATTCGCCTATCGTTATGGATGAAGAATCATTTATATAGATGTTTGTGTCTGCTAATATACTCATTGCTTCTCCAACTTTTAACCAATCTTTGTGTTCAAGTCTTCCTGTTGTTAATTTTTTACCTTCTACTGATCCAACCATGCTTATCATACGACTTACTAATTGTTCCGGTCCCATTTCTAGACTGAATAACGCTACTGCTTTATCAGTATTTCTGGCTATATTTGTGGCAACATTGAGTGCAAAAGCAGTTTTACCTACTGATGGACGAGCCGCTATGATTATTAGTTCATTCTCATGGAAACCGCTTGTTAATTTATCTAAATCTGTAAATCCTGAGGCTAATCCTGTTATATCACTTTGGTTTTTAGACAATTGCTCTAAGTCACTGTGAAATTTATTTAAAACTTCACCAATTGTCTTAAATTCTGATGCTTTTCTTTCTTTGCTTACACTATATATTTTTTGTTCAGCTTCATCTAATATCTCATTAACATCACCGTCATCATCGTAACATAGTGTTGCTATTTCTGAAGCTTTATCTGCAAGCACTCTTCTTAGAGCTTTTTCTTGAACAATTTTAATATATGATTCAACATTAGCTGCACTTGGTACATAGTTTAAAATTTCACTTAAGTATTCTACTCCCCCAATATTTCCTAAAAGTTTTCTATTTTCTAATTCATTTGTTACTGTCGTTATGTCTATTGGAATATTTTTATCAGTCATGCTTTTTAGAACTTCAAATATTCTTGCATGTGGTTCTAAATAAAAAGAATCTGAAGTTAATTCTTCACATGCTCTTTGAATAGCGTACTTTGATAAAAACATTGCGCCTAATACTGACATTTCAGCATCTATATTGTGAGGCATTTTCTTTTCTGCCATATTACACCTACTTACTAATCAAAGTTATTTTCAATTCACAAATAACCGTTTTATGTAGTTCTATTTTAATAGTGTTATCCCCTAAAAACATTTCATTATCAACTTTTATTTTTTTCTTATCAATATCATATCCCATTGATAATAGTTTTTCATGAATTTGTTTACTAGATACAGATCCAAATATCTTTCCTTGTTTTCCAACACTTACTTCAAATATTAATTTTTCTTTTTCTAGTTTTTCTTTTGTTTGTTTTGCTTTCTTTATTTCTTCTTCTTCTTTTTCTCTTTTTTCTTGATTTTGTTTATTTAGCTTATCTAAACTACCTTGTGTATACATAACCGCTAATTTATTTTTTATAAGGAAGTTTTTTGCATATCCATCACTAACTTCTTTAATTTCTCCCTTTTTACCTTGTTTTCTTACATCTTCTATAAATATTACTTTCATATTTATCACCGAGATTATTATACTATAAATTGTTTTATAAGTCCAATAAATAAAAAAAAAGATATACTTTTGTATATCTTATGAAACAAATGGTATTAAAGCCATAAAACGAGCTCTTTTAATTTGTTTTGCTATTTGTCTTTGATGTAATTGGCAAGCACCTGTTGCTCTTCTTGGCAACATTTTTCCCTTTTCATTTATATAAAATCTTTTAATTATTTCTACATCTTTATAATTAAGGGTTTTACCTGCACATAATTGACAAACCTTTTTCTTTTTGCGATAAAAATCTGCCATTTAAATCCCTCCTTTTTTAAAATGGTAAATCGTCTGTTAATTCAATATTTGTACCAAAATCTGCATATGGATCTTCTGGTAAGTCCATTGTTGGTACATTATTTGATGGTTGAAAATCATTATATGTAGAATCTACATTTTGAGATTGGCTTCCACCTTTTGGTGTTAAAAATTGTACATTATCTGCGATTACTTCTGTTACGTAACGTTTTGTGTTATCGTTTGCAGTGTAACTTCTAGTTTGAATTCTTCCTTCAACAGCTACTAAATCACCTTTTTTTGTATAGTTTTTAACATTTTCAGCTTGTTTTCTCCAAATTACTATTGGTATAAAATCAGCTTCTCTTTGTCCATCTTGATTTGTATACGTTCTATTTACTGCTATTGTAAATGAGCATGTTGCTACGTTGCTCGGCGTATATCTCAACTCTGGATCTCTTGTAAGTCTTCCTATTAGCGATACTCTATTCATATAAAATCTCCTATTCTTTGTCTAAGTTGATAATTAAATGACGTATAATATCTTCATTCATACTAGCACTGTGATCAAATTCTTTTATTGCTGATGCAGATGCTTTTGTATAGAATAAATAATAGAATCCAGCTTTGAATTTATTTATTTCGTATGCTAATTCACGACGACCCATTTCTTTTACTTCAGTGATTTCAGCTTTATTATCAGTTAAAACTTTTTTTAAGCTTTCTACCACATTCTTTATAGAATCTTCTTCTAAATTAGGATTTACGATAAACATAATTTCATAGTTTGTCATAATCTCTTACACCTCCTTTTGGTCTATAGGCTTATTTCTAGAATAAGCAAGGAGCACTTCGTACTCGCTTATGTATTATAGCAGAAAAAAAAACAAAAGTAAATCATTTTTTACTTTTATCTAAAGCTTATTTCAAGAGTATTTGTTAATATATCTTTATAGCTAAATGATTTGACTTCGTTATAATCATTTTTTATTTGAACTGTAAATACGCTATTATAAACATCTTTCAAAATAGCATTGTAATATTCGGTTTTGTTTCTACTTCCATTGAATTTTAATTTTATTTCTTCACCTATATGGTCTTTCATATTGTTTTTAATTTTTTCTATCATCATAATCCTCCTATCTAGGATAACCTATGTACATCGTTCCTCTTGTTTTTATTCCTCCAATTCCATCTTTTCCATATTTTGTTTTTTCAAGTATTCCAAGTAAATCTATGTCCTCACTTCTATCTGATAACCCTATTGATGATGCTACTATAGCAGGGTCTAGTGCATGAATATTTATTCTTTTGGGACTTGATGCAAAATTTGCCCCTGCTCTTATTAATTCTTCATAATCTGATTGGCAAGCACCTGCTATGATTATAAGTTTGTCATGAGCTTTTTCATATTTTCTTGCTTCTTTTACTGAATTTACAAAATTGTAACTGTTTTTATAACTATTTAGGTTATTTATATCTTGTTTTTTATAGTATGCATCATGTCCGGTAATTACTAGTATATCTGGATTTATATCTTCCAAATATTTTCTTATATTTTTAGGAAGTTCTGATTCTTTTGAGTATATTCCATATGCTAAAATGTTAGATTCTTTATAAAATTTCAAACATCTTTCTAAGTAATCTCTATCACCGTCAATATGCAATACTTTGCCTGGAAGGTAAAAATATTCATTTCTATCTCTATTAAAAAAACTTTTTATTTTGTCTATGAAATTTTCATCTTCTTTTTTTACTTCATCTTCCATTTCCTTATATTCTGTTAAATCGCTTAGGTCAGCATCTGCGTACAATCTCATGTTGACCCCTTTTAGTAATGCCTCATTTCCTCTAATTTGTTCTATTTTAAATACTGTGTCGTGATTATATGATTTTCTTGTAACTAGTTCACCTATTCTATATTCCATAATTATCACCACTTAAGTATATGATTTAAAAAATAAAATAGACTAATTTGATAGTCTATTTGCAATATTAATATAATCCTTTAACTCTAATTCTTCTGCTCTTTTTGATAGTGATAAATTAAGTTCACTAAATATATTTGATATATCTTTATATGATTTTAGGTTGTTATTTAAATTTTTTCTCTTAAATTGAAATGCATTCTTTATTAACTTAAATAATACTTCCTCGTTAACTTTATATTTTTTGTCTGTTTTTGACATTTCTATTACAACACTATCAACATTTGGTTCAGGTATAAATGCTTTTCGTGGTACATTTACTATTTTCTTTATGTTAAAGTAATAATTTAAATATACAGTTATTGATCCATATTCCTTACAACCTGGTTTTGCACAAAATCTATCTCCAACTTCTTTTTGAACCATTACTACTATTTTATCAATATTTATTTTTGAATCAATTATTTTATTTATTATTGGTGTTGTAATATAATATGGAAGATTTGCTACTACGTATATTTTTTTATAGTTATATTCTTTTATTTCTTCCATTATATCTATTTTTAAAAAATCTTTGTATACAATTTTTACATTATCATTTTTTGATAAATTACTATTCAATGTTTCTTGTAATGTTTCATCAATTTCGAAGGATATTACTTGTCCTGCTAGTGGAGCCATTTGTTTTGTCAAAACTCCACTACCCGGTCCTATCTCAATTATTAAAGTATCTTTATCAATTTTACTTTCTGACACTATTTTATTTATTATTGACTGATCTTTTAAAAAATTTTGACCATATTTTTTCTTAAATTTAAAATTTTTATCTAAGTTCATAAAATCACCATTTACATTTTATCATGTTTTTCATATAAAAAAAAGAGGATTACCTTGAGCTAAAGGCTCCTCCAACTTCAGGAAATGAAACCATATTTCTTGGGTTAATAGCATTTATTGTCAAGTCTCTGTATGAGTAATATACTTGACTTGCTGGTATGCCATACATTCCCGCTGTTACATATCTTGCCTTTGTTGTTATTGTAAAATGCAAGTGGGCTCCAGTTGTACAGCTTCCTGTATTTCCAACTTTTGCTATTATTGTATTTGTATATACTGTTTGCCCTACACTAACATTAACTTTGCTTAAATGTGCATAGTATGTCGTATAATATTTACCTCCTATATTATGGACTATATATAGGGTATTTCCTGCACAATTATTCCATTCTACTGCTGTTACTATACCATCTGCTGGTGCGTATACATTTGTTCCAGCTGATGCTGCAATATCTATCCCATAGTGGAAACTACTACTTGCCACACTTAAATTTCTTGCTCCAAAGTTACTTGATATTCTTCCACTAGTAAGTGGTCTTATAAATTTTGTATTATATGGTAGTTGTCCTGTACAAGTTGCTAACTCATCATTTGCAGAACATCCTTTTTTCTTAGCATAGTTAATTAAATCTTCTTTCTTTTGAATGTCCGTTGCGATATCTGTGTACGTTTCATCCAAGTCTTTTGTGTATTGATTCAATTCTAATTGTCTTTCTGTTGATGTCTTTATTTTTTCATTCATTTCTACTTGTTTTTTACTCAATTCTACTTGTTTATTTTTATTTTCAACAATTTTATTATTCATACTTGTTATTGCATTGTTATTATATTCGCCAATTTGCTCTACAATGGCTACTCTGTATATGAAATCTGTTATTGATTCTGCTCCAAATGCGTATTCTAGGTAAGCTGAATTTCCATTTGATAATTGTAAGTATGATACTATACTTTTTGTTTCAGCATCTGTTTTTTGAATATCTTCATTTAATTGTTCTATTTCTTTAGTCATATTTTCTATGTCTATTTTTGCTTGATCAATATCTTGATATAGTTTAGTTACTTGTTGTTGTAATTGCAATATTTCTGCTTGTGATCTTTCTTTTGTAGCTCTATTGTTGCTAGCATCTTTTTTTAGCTTAGCTAATTCATCTTGAGCCTGCTGCAAAGTTTGGGCTTTTACTGGAACTGTTTGGATTGGTAATAAAAATAGTGATAAAGTTAATGTTATTAAACCTATTTTTTTCATCATATTTTTAAGAATTTCCTTACTGCTCTACTACTTCCAAACATACCAACCAATATTCCTATTCCTGCTAATAACAATGATACTAAGTAAACAAATGGAGTTGGTGAAATTAGTTTTATTATTGGTGAGAATAAATTGCCTTCAAATGTGTCATAGAAAAATGTATAGCCATAAATGGTTGCTGCTATTGGAATTACTGCTCCTAATAGTCCCAAAAATAAACCTTCTATAATAAATGGCAATTTTATGAAAAAGTTTGATGATCCAACTAACCTCATTATTTCAATTTCTCTTTTTCTTGCGCTTATTGTAAGCTTAATCGTATTTGATATTAAGAATGCTGTTACAAATATTAAAGCTATTACAACACCAAATGTAATTTTTTCTACAACATCAAATGTAGTTATTAACTTTTCTACCATTCCTTCACCATATTTTACAACTTCTACGCCATCAATTTTTTTAATTTCATCTACTGTTTCTTTTATTTTTGTAAGATCATTTACTTTTACTTGGAAAGTAGGTTTTAATGGGTTTTCTCCATCTTCCCATGAACTCATTATATTTTGTAAAATATCAGATGTGTCTTTAAAGTTTTCTAATATTTGCTGCTTTGATTCGTATTCAACACTGCTTGTGTCAACATTGGATATTCTTTTGATTTTTGTTTCGACTTGTTTCACTTCAGTTTCGGTTATATCCGTATTCAAGAAAACTACTGCCGTTACATCTTTTTTTATTAATTTTGTAAAATTATCAACATTGTAAGATGCTAATATTGCGATTGCTACTATTACTAGAGTTATTGTTATACATGATATAGATGCAAGACTAAGGCTAAAATTTCTACATACACTTTTAATACCATCTCTAATACTATGGCCAATCATTCTAAACAACTTCATGATCATACGTTCCTTTCGCAAAGTCTTTTGCAACTTTTCCTTCCTCTATTAGGATAACTCTTTTTTTAAGTTTGTTAACTATTTCTCTATCATGTGTTGCCATTATAACAGTTGTTCCTAATGAGTTTATATCTTCTAGTACTTTTACTATTTCCATACTAGTATCTGGATCCAAATTTCCTGTTGGTTCATCACATAATAATAATTTTGGACCATTTACTATTGCTCTTGCGATTGCTACCCTTTGTTGCTCTCCACCTGACAATTGGTTTGGTAGTGATTTAACTTTATGTTTTAAACCAACAAGTTCTAGCGCATCCAATGTTTTTCTTCTTACTTCTGACTTTTTTTCGCCTAAAATCTCAACAGCAAAAGCTACATTTTCGTATACTGATAGTTTTTCTAATAATTTAAAGTCTTGAAATACTATTCCTATTTTTCTACGAATTTTATACACATTTCCGTTTCTTAATTTTCCAACATTAATTCCACCTATAATAATTTCACCTGATGTAGGTTTTTCTTCTCTATAAAACATTTTCATTAATGTTGATTTTCCACTTCCAGAGGCACCTATTATGAAACAAAATTCACCCTTTTTTATTTTCAAGTTAATTCCTGCTACTGCTGTTGTACCTGTTTTATACGTTTTTGTTAAGTTTTTTGCTCTTATCAGGTCCATTCTATCACAACCCTTCTACTATTTTACATTATAGCATATTTTCAATAATTGTAAAAGGATAATAAAAAAAGTGCAGTTTTAGCTGCACTGAAATTTCAATTAAACTGTAGTAGCCTTTGCTTCTCTTACATTTACTGCTTGCAATCCTTTTTCTGTTTCTATCAAATCAAATTCTACTAATTGACCTTCTGTTAATGTTTTATAACCTGTTGATTTTATAGCTGTATAATGAACAAATACGTCTTCTCCATCTTCATTTTCAATGAATCCGTATCCTTTTTCGTTATTAAACCACTTTACTCTTCTTACCACAACTACCACCTTCTTTCTTTTTGATTACATATCAAATATAATTCATGCCGCTGGCTTTTTCAAGAAATTCAGTAACACAAATTTCGACATATTTTGTATTATATTACAAATAGAAATTTATCTACGGTTTTCTTCCTAAAACGACATTTTTTGCACTATTAGTGTGAGATTATTTACTTTTTATTAGGCTTTTTGTTGTTTGGGGATTACTTTCGACCTTACAGGTACTGTGGCATTTTTAACGCCACTTTCTGTGGTAATTTATTTGTGGGATGAAAAATGAGAGATTTGTTTATCAATTATTCAATATCTAAAATAAGAAAACAATATAAAGATTATGATGATGATAAAATTGCAGAAATTAAATACGGATTAGAAGGATTGTATATCCTTGTTACCAAAACCATTGTCATATTTACTATTGCTGCAATTGTTGGGGTTGTTAAGGAACTACTTATACTGCTTATTTTCTTTAACATCTTAAGACTCACCGGTTTTGGACTTCATGCCAAGAGTTCTTCCAAGTGTCTTATCAGCTCATCTTTAGTTTTCATAGGTATTGCTATGGTATGCAAGTGGTTAACAATTTCATTCCCAATAAGATTAATTCTCTCTTCTCTGTGTGTGGTAAATTTTATAATGTACGCACCTGCCGACACAGAAAAGAGACCTTTAATCAATACTAAAAAAAGATATGTATACAAGATTTTGACAGTTTTTGTTTCTTTTGTATACACCATCTTACTATTTTTAATAAATGATAATTTTATAGCAAATGTTATTACATTTGCAATGATTATAGAGGGCACATTGATTCACCCATTGATATACCGAATTTTTAAATTTAGATATGCCAATTATAAATACTACTAAGGGGTTATGAATGGCGGTTTAAATTTTATTTAAACAGAAGGAGGAATAGAAATGGGTTTTTTGAGTGAAATGTTAGGAAAGGTGTTATCTGTATTAGGTTCCACTTTTGCATCTACCGGCTCTCAAGCATGTGTGTTATTTTGGTTTGATGAACCAGAAATGCCTAAATCAATGTTAAAATAGTTATTTATAGCAATTGAAAAAGGGTCGAAGAAAGTCTTCGACTCTTTTTGTTATTCTTGATCAGTTAGATCTAAAAATAAATGTTGAATATAATATTCATTTACTAGTTCTCTATTTTGAAAAAATTGCGCATTTGAATTTATTATATCTCTTACCAATGACAAACCATATCCGTGACCATTACCTTTAGTTGTATAGCCTGCAGCATCTATGTTGTCAACTTGTATATTTCCTTTGTATGTATTTGAAATTATAAATTCAAAAATATCTTCATCTTTATATATTTCTATTCCTATACTTTTTGATTCTGTTTCTAGACAAGCCTCTATAGCATTATCTATATAAACACCTATTATTTGGCATAATTGTTTATACGTTTTGGTATCAATATTTTGCAATTTAGAATTTTCCAAACTCCTACTTATTGTTAAACTTACTTCTATATTATTTTCGCACATTTTATTTACTTTGTAGAATAATAGACCCTTTAGTCCACCTATCGGAATATTTTTTAACTCACTTAGCCATTTATATGACTTGTCAGAATTATCTGAAATTAACGAGTCTATATATTCATTAGTTCTTTTATCTTTAGGAGATATCATGCCCTTTATTGTAATTAATTGATTTTTATTTTCGTGACGTCTTATTCTATCTTTTTCAATTACATCCTCGTATATTTTTACATAATCATTCATTTTTTCATATTCTTTTATCAAATTATTTTTGGTTTGCTTTTCAATATAAAACTTAATTAAGATAAATACTAATGCCATTAGTGTCATAAATTTTATTATTATATCCTCAAAATCAACAGTTTCAATATTGTAGTACACCATTACGTAAATAATGCTTATCAATGAAATAGTTACTATTATTACCGTTCCTATTTTTGATGTTGCTTTTTCTATAAGCCCTTCTATCAAAAGCATCAAAGGTTTTATAAAGGTCCCTATAAACAGTAAAAGTATAATTAACAAATTACCATTTATTGACCTTAATTCGACTGTCATCGATATTAAATCTATATCTAAAAACGTATATATTACAACTCCTAGTACATCCGCAAAAGCTATGGCCACATATATTACAAAAGTTGAAAAGAAGGCTTTTTCTGTTGATAAACCTAATATATACTTTATAAGTAATACATACATTAATATATTTATAATTAATATTAAACTTCCTTCTATTTTAGTGTGTAATAGTGCTGCGATTATTCCAGCTAATATTATTGTAAAGTGTTTAAAAATATCTAGTTTTAATATATTAAATGTAATGTTTTGTGCCTTTGCTATAAAATACATCGTCGTATAAATTAAAATTATTGAAGTTACTACTAATAAACTAGTTATTAACATAATCTTTTAATCTCCCTTTCAGTTTATATGATTTCGATAATAAGTTTGTTTCATCACCATTCTCAAATCTTATTATATTGTTACTGCTATCAATTTCTTTAACATTATCAATATTTACCATACAACTTCTATGGGTTTGGATAAAGTTATCACTAACTATGTTCTGTAGTTCTATAAAGTTCTTATTTATTAGATATTCCTTGCTTATTGTTTTAATAATTACTTTTCTTTCTCCTACAGCTTTTGCTATATAATTTATGTCGTTTAAGTTTATCATATATGATACTCTATTTGAATTAAATTTTAGGGTTCTTCGTCCATTGAATGTTCGTATTGCTAATTCTATATCCTTTTTTAATTCTACTTCTAAATTATAAAATTTAGATACAAAGTCTAATATTAATAATCTTTCTCTAAACGCTCTGTCTGCTAATTCATCATGTGCCGATACTACTATAATAGGACTATCCAAGTCCGTCTTTCTAATTATGTGTGCGATATCAAGCCCAGATGTATTTTGGACCTCTATGTCTAATACATATATTTTTGGTCCTTCTTCTTTCATATCCTTTAAAAATTTTTCATCATAAAGGTAATGTCTTTTTATAACATAATCAGCATCAATCGGCATCATTGTTTTGTTAATTATGTCACATATATGCTTATTAATCTCCTTGTTATCATCGCATACTATTATATTAATCATATATTCACTCCCATTAACCTATAGCAACCGAATTCAATTTTATCACAAATTGTCAAAAAATGGAAGTATATTTTTATTTTTTATGTTTTTTTTCACTCAACTCGCTTAATTTATGTTTTATGTTATCAGTATCAACAACTACACTTGTATTTGATACGAACCAAATTACTATTATTAGTATAATTGCGTATACAATTCTTCCTAGTGCTTCATCTTTTAATACATATATAATTGATGATAATGCAAATAATATATTGATTAAATATATTATTAAGACTGTACCAACATGTGAAATTTTTAAATTTAATAATTGATGGTGGATATGAAATTTATCTGGTTTTGATATTGGCTGGCCTTTTAGCAATCTTCTTATTATTGCGAATAATGTATCCATTATTGGTATTGCTAATATTAATAATGGTGTTATTAGTGATGTAACTGTTACATTTTTAAACCCTAATATTGCAATTACTCCAATTATAAATCCAACAAATAAAGTTCCTGAGTCTCCCATAAATATTTTTGCGGGATGAAAGTTATGTAATAAGAATCCCAACGTTGCTCCTAACATTATGAATGCTAAAGTTATATCAAGTCCGGACATTGTTCCTTGTATATATCCTATTATTCCTATTGTTATAAAAAATATTGATGCTACACCGCTTGATAAACCATCTAACCCATCAATCAAATTAATGCAATTCATACATCCTAATATTAAAAATAGGGTTATTCCATAGTTCAATATAGCAAAGTCAGATAGGTTAAATGTGGCCGAAAATATATTTATTTTATCTATTACAATTCCACCATAAAATACAACTGTGAGTGCTCCAAGCAATTGACCACCAAATTTTATTGATGCCGGCAATGGTTTTATGTCATCTAACATTCCTGTTAAAAATACTATAAAACTTCCTATTAGAATTGAATTCATTTCTGTAGTTGGAGTTGCAAATAACATATATCCTAATAAAAATGCTGTAAATATTGCTAGTCCACCTAATCTAGGCATCGGTGTTGTGTGTACTTTTCTTGCATCTGGAATATCCAACGCTCCAATGTGATACGCTATTTTTTTTACTATAGGAACCATAAGTGTAGAAATCAGAAAACATACTGTTACTATTAAAATTATTCTTGAAATACTCATAATACCACCAACTCTTTTAAGTGTAGTATACCATGTATATTCAAAAAAATAAATACAATTGAGTATATACGTGGTATAATTTATAATAAGTGAGGCGATGATATGTATAGAAATACTTATGTTGAAATTAATGTCAATAACTTAAAATATAATATAGAGCAAATAATACAGAACTACCCAGATTATAAATACTATTTCGGAGTTGTTAAAGGCAATGCCTATGGTCATAGCGGTTTAATTGCTAAGTATTTGGTAGAAAGTGGAGTAAATTATTTGGTTGTTTCATCTTTAGATGAAGCTATTTCGATTAGAAAAGACAATCACGATATTCCAATTTTATGCGTTGAGCCAATCGATATTGAATACATCAATCAGTGTGTTAAAAATAATATCACTATTACTGTTCATGATATATGTTATTTGGATTTATTATTAAAGAGCAAAATTAATGGAAATTTAAAAATTCATATAAAGGTTGATACTGGAATGTCTAGATTAGGTATTAACAATCGCGGAGATTTTAATATTGTGTATAATAAAATTAAAAATAGTTCTTTTTTATATTTGGAAGGTATTTTTAGTCATTTTGCTACTGTTGGTATATATGATAAAGAATGGCAAAAACAATTGAATAATTTTATTGATATAACAAATGATATTAATTTAAAGCAGGTACCTATAGTGCATCTAGGGAATAGTATTTCCCTTGTAAATCATCCAAAAATATCATTTTGTAATGGAATCAGACTTGGGATTATTATGTATGGTTACATACGCCCTAGCATACCTGTTGGTGGATTAAAATCCAAATTACGAGAACTAAAAAGAAATTATTATTCTAAGAAGTATAATTTGTCCCCTGTCATAACTAATTTATCAATTAATTTTAAACCTGCATTTTCTTTGTATAGTGAAGTTATACAAGTTAAAAAAATAAAAAAAGGGGACACTGTTTCATATGGGGCTAAGTATGTTGCAAAGAGTGATACCAATATTGCAATTGTACCAATCGGTTACGCAGATGGGATTAGAAAAAGTTCCGTTGGATTCAATGTTTGCATAAATGGCAAAAAGTATCCTATCATAGGTGATGTATGCATGGGAATGATTATTATACAAGTTGACGATACTGTTAAATGTTATGATAAGGTTGAAATAATTGGGGAAAACAATTCTATATTTAATTTTAGTAGATATGTTGGTACTAGTGTATATGAAATTCTATGTAATATAAGTCCTTTTATCCCTAGAAAACTTATTGTCGATGGGAAAGTTTCGGAAATTGATGAGAGGTGTTTAAAGTAATGAATTTTAAGGTTTTAATTATTGGTTCAGATATTAATGCCTATTATATGGCTAGATGTTACTATGAATTGTATCACAATAAGGTCGATATGATTTGTAAATCTAGAATGGGATTTACTTATTATAGTAATATTACTAATATCATGATTGAACCAGATTTGTGGATTAGTGATAAATTTGTTGAAATATTAGAAAAATATGCTAATGAAAATAATTATAAGCAGAATAAAATTTTGCTAATTGCCACTAATGATTTTTATGTAAGACTCATCGTTGAAAATGAAGAAGTCTTAAAAAAATATTTTTCTTTCAATTATCCTAGAATAGATATTATTAACAATTTACTTATAAAAGAAAATTTTTATTTAGCTTATAAAGATAGTTCGCTTGAATTACCAAAAACAGTAATTTATAAATGCTTAAGTGGAGATAAAATTCCTGAATGGGATGAGTTCCCTATGATTGTTAAACCTGGTGATGGTTTTTTATATCATAAACACGAATTTGAAGGAATGAGAAAAGTTTACAAAATATATTCTAATGATGAGCTTAAAAAATCTATACAAGAAATTGAGAATTCTGGTTATGATGGAAATTTAGTGCTTCAAGAATTTATCCCGGGTGGAGATGATGCTTTATTTGATTCCATATTTTATTGCAATACTCAGGGTAAAGCAGAGCTTATGACATTTGCTCAGATTGCTCTGCAAGAAAGAACCAAAACTGCTATTGGAAATTGCACTGTTTTAGTAAATGGATATGATGAACATGGTTATAAGGAAGAATTAATTAATAAATTTAAGGATTTTTTAGAATCTATTAATTATACTGGATTTGCTGAATTTGATATTAAATATGATTCAAGAGATAATAAATACAAGGTTCTTGAAATTAACCCAAGGCAAGCTAGGAGTAGTTATTATTTAGCTTTTTGCGGTTATAATTTAGTAAAATACTTAATTGATGATGTCATATTTAATAAAAGACATGATTTAGTTTTAATTAAGGAGCAAATGGTTCTTTCATTTGTTCCAAAAGCAGTTATTAAAAAATATGTTGACAATAAGATTTTATCAGAAAAAATATTTTCTCTTATTAAACAAAATAAGTATGTAAATCCGTTAAAATACAAGGATGATAAAAATTTTACTAGAAAATTATTTCTATTGTATAGAGATTTTAATTATTTGAGAAAATATAAAAATAATAAATTTTAAAAAGGTAATAGTTATGCTATTACCTTTTTTGCACATCTATTATTTCTCCAGCATCCATTTTATATATTTCGTCTGCGAGGATATCAATATCATCTTTTATATGAGATGCTATTATGATGAGTTTACCTTTATTTTTTTCTTCTAATAGTATATTTCTAAGTAATTCAACTGATTGTTCTTCTAATCCATTAAATGGTTCGTCCAATATAAGTATTTTAGGATCCTCCATTAATACTTGAATTATTCCTAATTTTTGTTTCATACCTAATGAATATTTTTTATATGCCTTATCCTTACTATTTAATAAACCAAATATTTCCATATATTTTAAAATATCTTTCTCGTTTATCTTATTTTGAATTTGGGCTAAATTTTTTAGATTCTCTAATCCTGATAAATCACCTATAAAATTAGGTTTTTCTATTAATGCACGAGTATCCTCGGGAAATGTATTTTCTTTATATATATCTATTCCATTTACTAAAACTTTTCCAGTTGTAGGATTTATGAACCCACATATTGTTTTAAATAGCATACTTTTACCTGAACCATTTCTTCCAACAAAACCGTATATCCTTCCATCTAATAGTGTTATATTTATATTTTTTAATAGTTCTTCTTGATTTATTTTTTTAGTTAAATTTTGTATTTCTATCATCATTGTTTATTCCTTTCTATAATTTTAAGTATAAGTTTCTGATTCATTATATAGCTTGTTAATATTATTAGTATTTCTATTACTATAAACCATAAATTACCTGTTATATTCGTTTTTAATAATATTGGTAATATATACATGATTACGCTCATTATAATTGAATATTGGTTAAAATACGATACTAAAACATAAAAGATACACTGAATCGTTAAATTATATACCATTGCATTAATTATTATTTTTAAGTAGTAAATATTTATATTTTTTGTTAGTATTACACATATTGTAAGAATTATTATACTAGTACATAAATTCAATAACAATAATGATATATATTTTACTAACAAAATTTTTTTACTTGAAATTCTTAAAAACAAAAATTCAGGATTGTTTTTTAAATCAAATGTATAAATACAATATGACATGTACATTAAATATCCAAAATATATTAATCTATAAATTATATATATAAAAGTATTGATGGTGTTTATGTTTGTAGAAATTATATTTATGTATATTTTATCATTATTTATTTTCATATAATAAAGCGCTATTAACGTTATTGTAAATATTATTACTAAATTTGGTATTTTTTTACTCGATATATTTTTTATATTTTGCTTCATACAACTAATCATTATAATATCTCCTTTTCAATACTATTTTTTATAATATTTTTTTTCAGTATTATAATTAATATTCTTATTTCTACTAGGTAATATGCAAAACTTGTTATAAAGCTTTGGAGTATATTATCGTATATGATGTATGAATATATATTTGATGCCGGCATCAAATATCCAATAACTGGGGTATACTGCAATTTAGACGATAAACGGATTAGTACTATGTATATAAACACAGTAAACAAAGACAATTGTTTATTAAGTAAATTAATACTCAATAAAACTATTAATTGTAATACTATAAAACACATGTATACTTTAAATAGATTTACTAATAAAACTACTATATTTGGAATATTATAATATTCATCATTTATTATTTTAAAATCTACACTTCTATTTAAATTTATTGAAATCATTATTGCTATCAAATTTGAATAAATAAAACTGTTATTAGAAAGAAATTAGCTTTTAATTGCAATTTTAAATATGCTTTTTTGTTTTTTACCCTTAGCAATATCATTGAATTTTTAGAAAATCTATAATATACATTCACTGTTAGAAAGACTATTACTGGGAAGACTATAAATGTATAATAGTTTTGATGCATTGTTAATGTATAATTTATATTTGTTATATAGTTTGAAGTTACTGGGTTATATGATGTAAATACATATGATCCACATATTATTAGTAATAATAATATTAAGTATGTTTTTGAAGATATAAGATCTATTATTGTTGTTTTTATTATGTTATTATTCATTTCTTAATACCAATCTTTCTTTATTTTTCTTTCCTAGATACATCATCAATAATATTATTAAACTTATAAAAAATAATATTATACCAAACAATATGTTATACGACATGATATCACTTGCTTGTGGTGTCAGAAGCCTATATGGGCTTAACCATTTAAAATATTCTAAATGAAAAGATTCATATAAAAAATATCTACCATAAATCTCTCCACATAAACATATAAAATTGAAACACATAAATGTTGATATTGTTGATAAATAAAATTTCCTTATTAATCTTGAAAATATCAATGCCATATTACACATAAATAACATTCCTATATAGTTGCTTATTATTGTAAGTATAAAATACAAGCTTGGATGACTTATTCCATTATCAAAGTAACTTGATATTTGTGTATTTAGGTCTGTTGTATTCAACTTAGCTTTAAATAGTATTATACCAATTAAAAAGGTTATTAAATTATATACTAAAACTAATATAAATGTTTTCTTATAGCAATTTATAATTTGTTTTAGTATATATTTGTTATATTTGCATCTTAATGATATGTCTTTAAATACACCACTTACTATTTCTTTGTGCATTTTATATACACATCCAATGCCTATTATAATTGGCATTAATACCACAACATAATCCCATATACCATATGTCGTTACAAATCTCCAAAATGAGTATGCACTTACATAATTGGCTTCTTCACCTAACAATTGATTATACTGGTCAAAAAAACAAAATATATTAATAATTAAACATATTATTAATATCATTATTGACACTAGAATTTCTTTATTAGTCTTGATATATTTTACCATTATTTCCTCCATAGATTATTTTAAAAAATATCAAATTATGATTTTGATCACTCTATTGTTTTTATAATTTTATTATATATTTTGTTTTTTTAAGGTTTTATGTACTCCAGCATTATATTGTTTACTTTATATTAACTTTATTGCTTACTTTTGTCAAATTTTGTATCTTTTTGTATTTAAAATTTAAAAAAAATAATAGTTTCCTATTATTTTTCTATCAAATGTATATTGTTTAATAAAATACCTGTTCCTTCTGCTACACAAGTTAGTGGAGTTTCTGCTATATATACTGGAACCTTTAATTCATTTGAGAGTAAATCTATCATTCCGTCTAATAATGCTCCACCTCCGGTTACTACTATTCCTTTCTCAACTATATCAGCTGATAGCTCTGGAGGTGTTTGTTCTAGAACATTTTTTGCTGCTTTAACTATTGTATATACGCTTTCTTTCAATGCTTCTTCTATTTCTTCTGAACTTATTGTTATTGTATGAGGTAACCCTGTTACTAAATCTCTTCCTCTTACATCCATTTTTTCTTTCTTATTTTTCGAATATACTGTTCCTATAGTTTTCTTGATTTCTTCTGCTGTTATATCTCCAATCAAAAGTTTATACTTCTCTTTTATATATTTTAGTATATCGTTATCAAAAGTATTTCCAGCTATTTTTATTGATGAACTTGTTACTATTCCTCCCAATGATAAAACAGCTATATCAGTTGTACCTCCACCTATATCTATTACCATATTTCCTGTTGGTTTTGAAATATCTAACCCTGCTCCTATTGCAGCAACTTTTGGTTCTTCTTCTATAAATACCTTTTTAGCACCAGTTCTTTCAGCAGCTTCTTTTATTGCATTCTTTTCTACTTGTGTGATATTTGATGGGCAACATATTAGTATTCTTGGACGTGATATTAAATTTTTTCCATTAATTTTTTTTATAAAATGGTTTAACATTATTTCTGTTATTTCAAAATCCGCAATTACTCCATCCTTCATTGGTTTTATGGCTCTTACTCTTCCTGGAGTTCTACCCAACATGTTATGTGCTTCTATTCCTACTGCTAGAGGACGTTTTGTTTCTTCATCTATTGCCACTACACTTGGTTCATTTAAAATTACCCCTTGACCTTTTACATAAATTAATACATTTGCTGTTCCTAAGTCTATTCCTATATCCTTGTTTAAAAACATATTTGTTTCCTCCTGTTACCTTAATACAATTCTATCATATATATTGTTTATTCACACATTTTTTTATATTTTTTTTTCGTTGATTCTCCACCTCTAATATGCCTTATTTGTGCATGATATTTTAATATTTCACTTACTAATTTATATTTTTCCTTGTCTATTTCTAATAATCTATCTGTTAAATCTTTATGTATTGTACTCTTACTCATATTGTAATCTGTTGCTATTTCACGTACTGTTTTTTTAGTTTCAATCATATACTCTGAAACACTTCTTACTCTCTTTTCTATGTCTTCTTTCATAGATATCCCCCTTTACTGAATTATATAAATTTGGATATCTATTTATACATAAAAAAAGGCATTACAGCCTATTATTTTAAATCTTTAAGTGCTTTGTTGTAATAATCATTTGGATTTACCACTTGTCCTTTATAATACAATTCGAAATGTAAATGATTATCTAATGATGAAGAAATGTTATTGGTTCCGCTGGTTCCTATAACTTCACCCTTTGTAATTTTTTGATCCTTTTTTACTTTTACTTCTGATAAACTTTGATAAACACTTATAAGTTCATTCGAATGTTTGACTTCTACTATATTACCTAACATTTGGTCTTCCTTTACGCTAGTTACTGTACCATCTAATATACTTACTGCATCAAATGGTTCATTTCCAGAATAATCTAATCCAGAATTTTGAATGTAGGTATTATCATAAAAAATTAATGAATTCTTTTGATCTTCACTATCTTTTGTATAATCATAAAAATTTCTAACTTGTTTTACACTTTCATTTGAATATGGTAATCCTATTAATTCCTCTGAAGTTGAAACTACTGGTATTGTATCAGGTAATATTATTTTAGATACATATGTAAAATCCTCCTTATTTTTTGTTACTCTATTTAAGCTTTTTTGGACTGTTAGCAATAAAATTATTATTGCTGTTACTCCACATATAAATACTATTGGACCTATTAACTCTTTTATATTGTCTTTTAAATCTTCTTTTATCAACTTTCTCACCTCTATCTATATACTGAGCAGTTAATAAAATTTTATACTATATTTTTTCAACAGTTGTTCCAGTATAGTAGTGCATCAAAATTTCTTTATAATTATATCCCTCTCTTGCCATTCCAAGGGCTCCATATTGGCTCATACCAACTCCGTGGCCATATCCTTTTGTATGAAAAATTATATTGTTATCTTTTTGTTCTATAGAGAAATGAGTTGATCTTATTTTTAATGTAGTATATAACGTTGATGATTTAAATGTCTTATTATTTATTGTTAGCTCTGTTACTCTTCCTGTTTGTGTTTGCTTTGTTATATTTATTTCTATTTTATCCTGACATTGGATATTTAGCAATTCACAGAAGTCATTTTTTGCAAATGTTTTTGTATCATTAAAAACCGGAGATGTTTTTTCGTCCCAAGGTGATTCTACGCTCACTAAATATGGTATTTGACTAGAAAATACATCTTGACTATTTTCTGTTTTTCCATTACTTGTTGAGAAAAATAACGTATCTGCTATTTTGCCATCGTACATTACATATTCTCCTTCTGTCTCTTTTATCGCTTGCCTTAATTTATTAATATTTTTAACATAATTATCTTTCCAAGCACTTTTTAAATACTCTGTATCTAAGTAAACTTGATTTTGTACTGTATCAATAACGTCATAGTCTTTTTCTTGATTATATTCCATTCTTTTTAAAACATAACTTCTTGCCGCTACTGCTTGTGCTTTTAAAGCTTCTAGTTCAAATGATATTGGCATTTCTCCTGCAAGCACGCCCAGAACATATTCTTCTAATGGTACGTAGTCTATTATTCCCGTTTTATTTCTTAGTATTCTAACATTTCTTTTGCTTATTATCTTGTAATCTATTTCAATTTCAGGTTCATCTTTTAGTTTTTTATCAAAATTTAAAATAATTATACTTGGCAACAAAATTAATAATATTAGCAAAAAAAGTGTTTTTTTCATTTTATCCCTCTTTTAAATGTTTGTAAAATCACATATAAAATTTACTAATAAATAGGATATTATGAATCCAAGTATAACATAGATAACTCTTGCTTCCATTACATGGTTTTTTTTGAATAAATGATTTATATTTAAACCATTTATTGCCCACATTACTAACGGAATTATAAATACATAAAGAAGTAACTTAGCGTTCATTATTTTCATATTCCTCTATTTGTTGCACTCTTTTATAATATCTCTCATCTTGCGTGTTCTCTCTTGAATTTAGATACGCATCTACTATTTTTATATTTTCATCTATTGGAATATTTCCTGACAACGCTATTACATTGACAAAATCACATTCTTTGGCATGAATTGCTTCTTCTACTGTGTTAACTTTTCCACATCGAATTCCTTTTACTTTATTACATGCGATTGAAATACCAACAGCACTTCCACATATTGCTATTCCACAATCAACATCATTTTTTGCAATATGTTCCCCTAATAATATTCCATACTTTGGATAATCTACTCTCTCAGTGGATGAAGTTCCGTAGTCAATTACATTGTATCCCTTACTAATCAAATATTTTGTCAATTTTTGTTTTGTTTCGTAACCTCTATGGTCATTTGAAATTCCTATTTTCATATATACACCTCTTATACTATTATACCATTTTTAATAAAATAAAAAACAAGGTTTTGCCTTGTTATTTATTAAGTCCAAATTTATTGTTAAATGCTTCGATTTTTCCTTTTCTTGTTGTTTGATTATGTTTACCAGTATAAAAAGGATGACATTTTGAACATACTTCAACTCTTATTTCTGGTTTTGTAGATTTTGAAGTAAATTCGTTACCACAAGCACAAATAAATTTTGTATCAACATATTTAACATTTGTTTCTTTTGCCATACACTGTATCTCCTTCCGCCATAGTTAATGTAACTATAGTAATTTGATTTGCTTTTATATTATAACAACTTTTTTTTTAGTTGGCAACTAATTTATGTTATTTTTTTGTAATATATCTATTATTTGATCAGATATTACTTCATATCCTGTATTGCTTGGATGGATATCTGATGGATTTGGTAAATATTCTGGATTTTCTTTAAATATCTCATATACGTCTATGTAGTCACAACCATTTGATTCTGCGACTGCTTTGTAGTTTTCGTTTACTTTCATAAACAATGGTTCTAATTCTCTTGTATATTTTGATGAAAGTGGCGCTAATGGATTATAATATCCAATTAATATTATTTTGTCATCATTATATTTCCTAATTAATTTTAATAATTTATCCAAATTGGAAATTATTTCTGGAAGATATTTTTCTGTTTCTTCTACTTTATCTAAATTATAATTCATATCATTTAATCCGGCTTTTTCAAACAAATCATTTGCACCTATTGATAATGTTATTACATTTGCTTTTGAAATAGCATTTTGAATTGTTATTTCTTCATCTTGTAATTTAGTTTTTTCATTTTTTTCAATTTTTGCTATTAAGTCTACTATTCTATCTCCTGATGACGCAAAGTCTTTACTATAAAATTTTAGTTTATTGTTCTTTTTTAGGTATTTATTTACATAATCACTATATCCATACCCTATTTCACCATATGGGTTCTGACCAATTGCTAGAGAATCCCCCAATGATAGATAATATACTTTTGTATTTGTATTTAGTTTGTAAATCAAGAAAACACCTATTAATATAATTACTAAAAATATAGTTTTTTTGTATTTCATAACAATCACCTCAAAATAAAACAAAGAATATTCTTTGCTTTATTATATTTATTCGATTGTTATTTTAGCACCTATATTTGTCAATTTTTGTATTATTTTATCATAGCCCCTTAAAATATGCTCTATATTTGTTATTGTTGTTGTTCCTTCTGCAATGAGTCCAGCTACTAATACCGATGCACCGCCTCTAAGATCTGTTGCTTTTACCTCGCATCCCTTTAAAGGAGTTTTGCCTTTAACATATAATTTTCCGCAATAAGGTTTTGAATCTTCTATGATTATATTAGCTCCCATTTTATTTAAATATTCTACATTCTGAAATCTATTTTCATATATTGTCTCTTCTACTATTGAAGTGCCTTCCGCCTGTGTTAACATAGCTGTTATTATTTGTTGTAAATCCGTTACAAATCCCGGATATACTAGTGTTTTTATATTTGTTGGTTTCAACATTTTTGCCTTTTCTACAATTGCGTAATCTTTACCCAATTGTATGTTTACCCCCATTTCCCTTAATTTATTAATAAGAGCTTCATTGTGTTCTGGAATAATATTATTAATTTTAATTCTTTTTCCGATTAAACTGGCCAATATCATATATGTCCCTGCTTCTATTCTGTCTGGGATTACTTCGTTAAACGCTTTACCTAATTTTTTTACTCCTTTTATCTTTATTGTTGAAGTTCCGGCTCCAGTTATACGCGCTCCCATGTTGTTCAAGAATGTGGCCACATTTACTATCTGTGGTTCTTTTGCTGCATTTTCTATAATTGTTGTGCCTTCCGCCTTTACTGCTGCGAGCATTATATTCATAGTTGCTCCTACACTAGTTGTTGCTCCTTTGTCTGGCATATCTATTGCTATTTTTGTTCCCTTTAGTTTATCTGCATATATTGTGTATTTGTTTCCTTCTTCAATTACAGTTGCTCCTAGTGCTTTAAAACCCTTTATGTGTTGATCTATTGGCCTAGATCCTATATTGCAACCACCAGGAAAGTATATTTCTACCTTTTTATATTTACTTAATAGTGATCCCATAAAGTAGTATGATGCCCTAAATTTTGTAGCTATAGCCTCTGGTATTTCTCTATTTATTATATTTTTTGAGTCTATTTCTATAAGGTCTCCTTGTCTTTTAACATCTGCATTTAAATATATTAATATTTCTTCTAATGCATTTATATCCGATATTTCTGGCACGTTTGCTATTGTGACTTTTTCATCAGAAAGGATTGCTGCTGGTATTAATGCAACTACACTGTTTTTATCTCCACCTATTTCAACTGTTCCCTCAAGCTCATAGCCTCCATTTATAACAATTTTGTTCATAACTCCTCCAATACTCTATACACCTTATTATATGCTTTTATCTATTTTTGTTAAGTAAAGCAATTATTTTTGCTATCTTTGTTTTCATATTTTGTTCACCAGAAGAAATTATTTTTCTAGGGTCGTACACTTCTTTATTTACTTTTAAATATTCTCTTAATCCTTTTGCCCACTCCAGTTGTAGTTCTGTGTTTATATTAATTTTTGTTATACCACATTCTATGCATTTTTTTATATCCTCTTCTGATATTCCAGTACCTCCATGTAAAACTAATGGTAAACCTGTTTCGTCACTTATTTCTTTTATTCTTCTAAAATCTAACTTAGGTTTTATGTTGTATATACCATGTGCATTTCCAACAGCAGGGGCTAACGCATCTATGCCTGTTGATGATGCATATTTTACACAATCTTCTACATTTGATGAAGTAGTATTTGTAGTTTTGGTATTTATAATGCCTAATTCTCCTTCAACACTTACTTTATATTTGTATGCATATTTCACCACTTCACTTGTTACTAGAATATTTTCTTGCAAGCTTTTTTTTGATTGATCTATCATTACGGATGTAAATCCTGCGTCTATTGCCTCTCTACATGAATCAAAACTTGAACCATGGTCTAAATGTAGTACAACAGGAACGGATACTTTTAAATCTATCATTAACCCTACTACTAAATTAACTACTGTAGTGTATCCTCCAATATGTTTTATGGCACTTTCACTCACTCCAAGTATTATTGGACTTTGTAATTCTTGGCAAGTTTCTAATATATATTTAGTCCACTCTAGATTGTTTATATTTAATTGTAAGACTGCTGTTTTTGATTCTTTGGCGTGATTCAATAAATCAATCATATTTACTAACATTTTATCACCTAACAATATATTAACATATATTTTAGTATAAAGTAAAATAAAAAGCTCTATATTTACATATAGGGCCTTTATATTATCTTGTTTTCTTATATACTTTTTCTTCTTCTTTTTCTTTCTTTTTCTTTGATACAAGTGTAGCTAGTATTGCTGATGCTGATAACGCTACCGGAACTACTGGTAATTCCATCCCTGTTGGTGGATTTTTTTCATCCTCTGGTTTATCTGGTTCTTCTGTAGTAATATAACAATCATCATGTAATCCTAAATCTACTTCTACTGCTGTTACATATGTCTCCTTCTTAGAATCTTTTATCTCTTCTGATCTTTGCATTATTACATCTAAACTTGTATATGTATCCTCTCCATATAATTTACTTTGTGATACTGAATA
>CAKPCJ010000003.1 GCA_934141575.1 uncultured Bacilli bacterium | reverse complement strand
CAAAAGAAGCAAAATCAATAGCAGATAGTGATATAGTAAAAGATGATGGTAAATCAACAGAAACACCAACAGTTACACCTAAGGCATACAAAATAGGAGATAGTGTAACATTAAAAGATGGAACAACATGGCATGTAATAGAATCAAGTGATAGTAATACAGAAACAGTAACATTATTTGCAGATCAAAATATAAAAAATGATGCATCAGGTTGGACAACAAAACAAAGTGAATATGTAATAGCGTTTGACAAGGCAAATGCAAGAACAACAGAAAAGAATTCATATTGTATTAACCCAGAAAATGGTTGTAATATATATGCCGCATCTAATGAAGTAATTACGAATGGTGATTTAACTGGAACAGTAACAGAAGATTCGACAATAAAGAAGTTTATAGATACTGGTGTTACGGCGTACAAAAATAATAGTTTAACAATAAATGGGGGAACCATCATAAATAGTATACGATTAATAACGATTGATGAAATATGTAGTATAATAAATAATGCAGATAGTAGCAATAATTGTACGTTAGATACAGCCTTTTTTTATAATAATGGCAAGAAAGCTCTAGCTGAAGTTTTTGAAAATGTACCAACTTGGTTATATTCTACGGATTATTGGATGATGACGCCATATGTTTCTAATTCTCATCTTGCTTCTTTTGTAACTACTAGTGGTTATTTGAGCTATGATAATGCAAGTAATAATAGTATTTATGGGACTCGTCCAGTGATAGTTACTCTTAAATCTAATATTCAATAATATGTATAATGTAGTGAATAGGATAACGAAAGTACTTAGAAAGAAGATGAAATGTGATAACGGTAAAGCTCGTCTTAAGGTTTACTTAAGGCGAGTAGAAGCCGTTTTTTTGTATAATAAAACCTATAAGATTTTCTTATAGGTTTAGTTATTTAGCCATTCTATGAATTTATTTTTCTTTTTTGGCATCATTTTCTTAATATCTATTGTTTGTTTTGTTATTGTGTCTCCATTAATTATTTCTGCATTCAGTATAGTGTAATCTTCAGAAATTGTTATCTTTACATCTTTTTGATTTTCTATAGCGCTGTTAATAGTTTTAAATAATTCTTCTTTTTGCCTTTTTGTTATGCTTTCTGGCATGTGACTTATAAAGTCTTCTAATTTTTCTTTACTATTCATATTATCACCTTTACTATTTTAACATATTTTTATTAAACATGTTATTTTTTCATATTATTGTAATAGTAAATATAATGTAAATATATGTAATTTTTTGGCTCAAAAAGTAAAAAAAATTTTAATTTTAGTATTTACATTCTTATTTATATTTGGTATACTTGTGAAGTATGTGACTGGCTTAGATGTGCAAGGTTGCTGATACACCAGGTTAAGTTGTTAAAAACTATATGGTGTGTCAGGTAATTTGCTCGGAGCAAGTCTATATTGAATATAGGCGAAGGGAGGATTCGATATGGCAGATACAAAATTACGTATCAGATTAAAAAGCTATGATCATAGAATAATTGATCAAGCTGCAATTAAAATTGTTAATACAATTAAGAGATTGGGTGGCGAAGTTTCAGGACCAGTACCATTACCAACTGAAATTGAAAAAATCACAATTTTAAGAGCTGTTCACAAATATAAAGATTCTCGTGAACAATTCGAAATGCGTACACACAAGAGATTAATCGATATCAAAAATCCTAGTAAGGAAATCATTGAGGCATTAACTCATATTGATTTACCAAGCGGGGTAGAAATTCAAATCAAACAAAATTAATAGGAGGAAAAAATGAAAGGAATCTTAGCTCGCAAAGTTGGTATGACTCAAGTATTTACAGAAAGCGGTGTATTAATACCTGTTACTGTATTAGAAGTTGGTACTAATAATGTAGTTACACAAATTAAAACTAAAGCTAATGATGGCTATGACGCTATTCAACTTGGTTTTGATGACAAAAGAGAAAAACTTAGCAACAAACCAGAAATGGGTCATGTTAAAAAAGCTAACACTGAGCCTAAGCGCTTCTTTAAAGAACTTAGGGGTGTTAATGTAGAAGATTACACTTTAGGTCAAGAAATATCTGTTGATGTATTCGAAGCTGGAGAAATCGTAGATGTTACTGGAACAAGTAAAGGAAAAGGATTCCAAGGTGTAATTAAACGTTTCAATCAAAGTAGAGGCCCTATGGGACATGGCTCTCAATATCATAGAGGCGTTGGTTCAATGGGTACTATGCGTCCAATGCGTGTTTTTAAAGGTAAACACTTACCAGGACATATGGGAAATGAAACAGTTACTATTCAAAATTTGGAAATAGTTAAAGTTGATGCTGAAAATAAATTATTATTAGTTAAAGGTAATGTACCAGGACCTAATAAAGGATTGATTTTTGTAAGATCAGCTATTAAAAATTTAGATAAAAAGAATGAAGTAGAAGCTTTGAAAAGCTATTCTTCAAAAGAAACTGAAGCTTTGTCTAGTGAATCATCACAAGATGAATAAAGAGTTTAACTAGTGATGAAAGGAGGATATTATGGCAAAACAAAAAGTTTTAAACATAAAAGGTGAACAAGTTAAAGATATTACTTTAACTGATACAATATGGAAAATAACACCTAACGATGCTGTTTTATATGATGCTGTAGTTCTAGCACAAGCTTCTTTAAGAAGTGGAACTCATGACACTAAAACAAGAGCAGAAGTTAGCGGTGGTGGTAGAAAACCATGGAAACAAAAAGGTACTGGTCGTGCTCGTCAAGGATCAATTCGTGCACCACAATGGAGAGGTGGCGGAATAGTATTTGGACCACATCCAAGAGATTACGACAACAAGAAAATGAATAAGAAAGAAAGACGCTTAGCTTTAAAATCAGCTTTAGCATATAAATTCTTAGATAAGGAATTAATTATTGTAGATTCAATTAATTTAGACAATGCTAAAACAAAAGCTGCTTTAGATCTTATTAAAAATCTTGGTGTAAATGATACAGCTATGTTTGTAACAAAAGAAGAAAATGAAAACTTAGCTTTAGCAACTCGTAACTTAAGTAATTTGAATGTAATTTTATCTAAAAATATAAATGTTTTAGAAATCTTGAAGTCAAAATATTTAGTTGTTACTGAAGACGCTATTGCTGATATTGAGGAGGCTCTTAAGTAATGGAAAAAGCAAGAGATATAATTAAGGCTCCTATTATTACTGAAAAGTCTGCATCTTTAAAAGAAAATAATACTTATGTATTTGAAGTTGATAGAAGAGCCAATAAAACAGAAATTAAACAAGCAATTGAAAGTATTTTCAATGTAAAAGTTGCTGATGTTAGTACTAGTATTACTAAACCTAAGAAAAAACGTGTTGGTAAATACACTGGTATGACAAAAGCTATTAAAAAAGCATTCGTTAAATTAAGCGAAGGGTCTATAGATATAATTTAGTAAGGAGGACATGTTATGCCAATTAAAACATATAAACCAACTACTAATGCCAGAAGAAACATGAGCACTTTAGTAAATGAAGAACTTACTAAAAAGGCGCCTGAAAAAAGCTTAGTAGAAACGTTATCAAAAACAGGTGGTCGTAATAACCAAGGTCGAATTACTGTAAGACATCACGGTGGTGGTGCTAAGAGAAAATATCGTAAAATTGATTTCAAAAGAAATAAATTTGATATTCAAGGTACAGTAGTATCAATCGAATACGATCCAAACAGAAGTGCAAATATTGCATTAGTTAGTTATTTAGATGGTGAAAAAAGATATATTATTGCTCCTAAGGATTTAAAAGTAGGTGCAAAAATAATAAGTAGTGAAAAAGCTGATATTAAAGTTGGAAATGCATTACCAATAATGAATATTCCAGTTGGTACAGTAATTCATAATATTGAATTAAAACCTGGAAAGGGTGCTCAACTTGCTAGAAGTGCTGGAACTTCAGCACAAATATTAGGACGTGAAGATAAATACGTTTTGATAAGATTAACAAGTGGAGAAATAAGAAAAGTATTAGGAGTATGTATTGCAACAGTTGGTGAAGTTGGAAATGCTGATTACGAATTAGTTAAGATAGGTAAAGCTGGACGTACTCGTCATATGGGTATTAAACCTACAGTACGTGGATCAGTTATGAACCCTAATGATCACCCACATGGTGGTGGTGAAGGTCGTGCTCCAATAGGACGTAAATCACCAATGACACCTTGGGGTAAAAAAGCATTTGGTGTTAAAACTAGAAAAACTAAAAAAGCTTCTAACAAACTTATTGTTCGTGGACGTAATCAAAAGTAAAGGAAGGATGAGTAAATATGGCTAGAAGTATTAAAAAAGGTCCTTATGTAGCTGAAGAGCTAATGAAAAAAGTTAAGGACGCTAATGAAAAACAAAAAAAAGAAGTTATTAAGACATATTCACGTAGATCAACAATATTTCCTGAATTCGTAGGTCATACATTTGCAGTACATAATGGTAAAGAACATATACCAGTTTATGTTACTGAAGATATGGTTGGACATAAATTAGGAGAATTTGCTTTGACTCGTAAATGTGGTGGTCATGGAGAAAATAAAAAACAATAAAACTACCATGGAAGGAGGACTTATATGGAAGAATTAGAAAAGAAGAGCGCTACTGCTACTCATAAGGGTGCTAGAATTGGTGCTCAAAAGACAAGATTAGTTATTGATTTAATTCGTGGTAAAGATGTTGCAACAGCATTATCTATACTAAAAAATAATAATACTAGAGCTTCTGTTTTAATTGAAAAAGTATTAAGATCTAGTATTGCAAACGCTGTTAATAATATGCATTTAGATGAAACTAAGCTTTATGTTAAAGAATGTTTCGTTAATGATGGACCAGTTATGAAAAGAATTAAGATGGGTTCAAGAGGTCATGTTGATCGAAATGACCATAGAACAAGCCATATTATTGTTACAGTAGCAGAAAGACTATAAGGAGGTTAAGTAATGGGACAAAAGGTCAATCCTAATGGATTTAGATTAGGCGGAAATAAATCTTGGCAATCTAAATGGTATGCTTCAAAGAAAGATTATTCTACTTATTTATTAAGAGATATTAAAATAAGAGAATATCTTGTAAAAACTTTGTCAGAAGCTTCAGTTTCAGATATTCTTATTGAAAGAACTGAAAAATCTACAGAAGTTACTATTTTTACTGCTAAACCTGGTGTTATTATCGGTCGTGGCGGAGAAGAAATCGAAAAGATTAAGAAGGCTCTTAACAAAATGACTGGTGAAAATATCCAAATTTCGATCAAAGAAATTAAGCAACCTGATTTGGATGCTAAAATAGTAGCTCAATCAATTGCTCATCAAATTGAAAACAGAGCATCATTTAGAATGACTCAAAAAAGAGCAATCAGAAATGCTATGAAGGCTGGAGCTAAGGGTATTAAAACTTCTGTTTCAGGAAGATTAGATGGAGCAGATATGGCTCGCAGCGAAGGTTATACTGAAGGAATGATACCACTTCATACTTTACGTGCTGATATCGATTATGCAACAGCAGAAGCTGATACAACTTTCGGTAAAATTGGTGTTAAAGTATGGATTAATAAAGGTGAAATACTTCCTAGTAAAAATAATAAGGGAGGTAATGTAGATGTTAATACCAGCAAGAACTAAATATCGTAGAGTTCATAGATTACCTTATGAAGGACTTTCTAGAGGTAATACTGAATTACATTTTGGTGAATATGGTTTACAAGCAAAAGAAGGTGCTTGGATAACAGCTAATCAAATAGAAGCAGCTCGTGTAGCGATGACTCGTTATATGAAACGTGGTGGAAAGGTTTATGTTAATATTTTCCCACATATGCCAAAAACTAAAAAACCTCTTGAAACTCGTCAAGGAAAAGGTAAAGGTGCTGTTGAACTTTGGGTAGCAGTTGTTAAAGAAAACAAAATTATGTTTGAAATTTCTGGTGTAGAAGAATCAGTTGCTCGTGAAGCATTGAGACTTGCAAGCCATAAATTACCAATTAAAACAAAGTTTGTAAAGAAAGAACAAGGTGGTGATCTTAATGAAGGTTAATGAAATAAGAAATTTAACCACTGATGAAATAGTTAAGAAGATTGAAGAAACTAAAGAGGAATTATTTAATTTACGTTTTCAACAAGCTACTGGTAACTTAGAAAAACCTTCTAGAATTAAAGAATTAAGAAAATTGATCGCAAGATTAAAAACAGTTTTGCGTGAACGTGAACTAAAGGAAATGTAGGAGGCTAGGATGGAAAAGGTTAGAAAACAAATTATTGGAACTGTTGTTAGTGACAAGAACGATAAGACTATTATTGTTAAAGTAGAAACTAGAAAGAAACATCCATTATATGGTAAGCTTGTTAAAGTTTCTAAGAAATATGTTGCTCACGATGAAGAAAACAGAGCAAAAGTTGGCGACAAAGTTCGTATTATGGAAACTAGACCATTATCTAAAACTAAACGTTTTGAATTAGTAGAGATAGTTGAAGAAGCCGTAATTTTATAGGTCTCTTTAAATAAGCGAAGGAGGAAAATTATGATAGCACAACAAACCCGTTTAAAAGTAGCTGATAATTCTGGAGCAAGAGAACTTTTAGTTATTAGAGTTCTTGGTGGTTCTAAACGTAAATTTGGTGGTTTAGGTGACGTTGTAGTTGCAACTGTTAAGAAAGCAATTCCAAATGGATCAGTTCAAAAGGGAAAAGTAGTTAGAGCAGTTATTGTAAGAACTAAAGCTGCTACAAAAAGAAAAGATGGTACTTATATAAGATTTGACGATAATGCATGTGTACTTATCAAAAGTGCTGAAGATAAGACACCTGTTGGAACTCGTGTATTAGGACCAGTTGCAAGAGAACTTAGGGATAAAGACTATATGAAGATTGTTTCTCTTGCTAGCGAAGTACTATAAGGAGGTAAATCGTGAAGAAACTTAAAACTGGAGATAAGGTTGTTATTATTGCTGGTAAAGATAGAACTAAATCTGGTAAGATAACAAAAGTATGTAAAGATGATAAAGTTATAGTTGAAGGAATAAATATGGTAAAAAAACATATGAAGCCAAATCAACAAAATGAAAAAGGTAGTATAATCGAAATGGAAGCTCCTATCCATGTTTCTAATGTTAAGTTAGTTACTGAAGAAGATAAGAAAACTACTAAGAAAACTACTACAAAAAAATCTAAGAAAGATAATTAATTGGAAGGAGGGTAATTATGAACCGCCTAAAAGAAAAATATATGAATGAAGTAGTTCCAAGCTTAATGGATAAATATAAATATTCTTCAATCATGCAATGTCCAAAAATTGAAAAGGTTGTAATTAATATTGGTTGTGGTGATGCTACAACAAATTCTAAATTGATAGATGCTGCTATGAGTGATCTTGAGTTAATTACAGGTGCTAAACCAGTAGTTACTAGAGCTAAGAAATCAATCGCAGGATTTAAAGTTAGAGAAGGCCAAGCTATTGGTTGTAAAGTTACTTTAAGAGGAGAAAAAATGTTTGTTTTCCTTGATAAGTTAATCAATATAGCTTTACCTAGAGTTAGAGATTTTAGAGGTGTTTCTAAGAAGGCATTCGATGGAAAAGGAAATTATACTTTAGGTATTAAAGAACAATTAATATTCCCAGAAATCGAATACGATAAAATCGTTAAATTACGTGGTATGGATATTGTAATTGTAACTACAGCTAATACAAATGAAGAAGCATTTGATTTGTTAAGTGGAATGAAAGTTCCTTTTAAGAAGTAAGGAGGAGACAATATGGCAAAGAAAAGTATGGTAGTAAAATCACAAAAACCTCAAAAGTTTAAGGTTCGTGAGTATACTCGTTGTAGCAGATGTGGAAGACCACACAGTGTATTAAAAAAATATGGAATATGTCGTATTTGTTTTAGAGAACTTGCTAATAATGGACAAATTCCAGGTGTTAAAAAATCTAGTTGGTAAAGATAAGGAGGTATTAGTATGCCAGTAAATGATCCAATCGCAGATTTACTTACAAGAATTCGTAATGCTAATCAATTACATTATGCAGAAGTAAGTATCCCTGTTTCTAAAATGAAATTGGAAATCGTTAAAATTCTTAAAAAAGAAGGATTTATTGAAGATTATAGCGTTAAAGATAACGATATGACTATTAATTTAAAATATGGAACTAAGAAAGAAAGAGTTATTTCTGGATTGAAGAGAATATCTAAACCAGGATTACGTGTATATGCAAAATCTTCTGAAATTCCAAAGGTATTAAATGGATTAGGAATTGCAATTATTTCAACATCTAACGGTGTTATGACTGACAAAGAAGCTCGTCGTCAAAACCTAGGTGGAGAAGTATTGGCTTATATTTGGTAAAAAAATCAAGGAGGTGTCATTATGAGTCGTATTGGTAATAGAGTACTATCAATACCAGATAATGTTGAAGTAACTTTATCTGATAATCATGTTAATGTTAAAGGACCTAAAGGTGAATTAACTCATTTAGTTCCAAGAGATATTACTGTTTCAGTAGAAGAAAAACAAGTTAAAGTTAAAAGAGCAAATGATATTAAAACTACTAAACAAGTACATGGTACAACAAATGCAATCATCAAAAATATGATTGAAGGCGTTAGTGATGGATTTTCAAAAGGACTTGAAATTGTTGGTGTAGGTTACCGTTTCCAAGTTAGTGGTAAAAATTTAGTTATTAATGCTGGTTATTCTCATCAAGTTACTTTAGAAATTCCTGAAGGCTTATCAGTAGAAGCAGTTAGCACTACTGAGATTAAAGTATCAGGTATAGATAAAGTAGCAGTTGGTGAATTTGCTGCAAAAATAAGAGCTGTTAGACAACCTGAACCATATAAAGGTAAGGGTATTCGCTATACTGATGAACATATTCGTCGTAAAGAAGGTAAAAAAGCTTCTAAATAATAGATAAGGAGGTTATCTTATGATTAAAAAAGTATCTCGTAATGAAATGCGTAAGGTAAGACATGAACGAGTTAGAGAAAATATATCTGGAACTAAGAGTGTTCCAAGATTAAATGTTTTTAGATCTAATAAAAACATTAGTGTTCAACTTATTGATGATGAAGCTCAAGTTACAATATTAAGTTCATCATCTGAAAGTTTGAAACTTGAAAATGGTGGTAATATCGAAGCTGCTACTAAGGTAGGAGAAGATATTGCTAAAAAAGCTGTAAAGCAAGGTATTACTAAAGTCGTATTCGATAGAGGTGGATACTTATATCATGGACGTGTAAAAGCTTTAGCTGAAGCTGCACGTGAAAATGGTTTAGAATTCTAAGAGGAGGTTAATTTATGCAAAATAAAAAGTTTGACCAACGTAAAAGTGAATTTGAAGAACAAGTTCTTGATCTTAAACGTGTTACCACTGTTACTAAAGGTGGACGTCAATATGGTTTTTCTGCTGCTGTTGTAGTAGGAGATAAAAAAGGCCGTGTTGGTATAGGCGTTGGTAAAGCAAAAGAAGTAGCAGATGCTATTAAAAAAGGTATTCAACAAGCTACTAAAAATGTTGTTAGAGTTTCTCTAGTAGATGGCCGTACAATTTCTCATGAAATGATTGGTGCTTCTGGAGCTGCTAAAGTTTTAATTAAACCTGCATATGAAGGTACTGGTGTTATAGCTGGTGGTGCTGTTCGTTCTGTTCTTGAACTTGCTGGAGTTAAGGATGTTTTATCTAAATCATTAGGATCAAATACTAAATTAAATGTTGCACGTGCTACATTAGATGCACTTCAAAAACAAAGAAGTATTGCTCATGTTGCAAATTTACGTGGCAAAACAGAAAGTGAGATTTTGAAATAATGAGATTAAATGAAATTAAGCCAAATGAAGGCGCTACAAAAGTAGCAAAAAGAAAAGGTTTAGGAATTGGAACAGGTAATGGTAAAACTGCTGGACGTGGTGAAAAAGGACAAAAAGCAAGAAGTGGTTATAGCCGTAAAGCAGGATTTGAAGGTGGGCAATTACCTTTGTATAGAAGATTGCCAAAAAGAGGATTCAAAAACGCTATGTTTAAAACTGAATATGCAGTTATAAACTTAAGTGATTTAAATACTTTTGAAGATGGTACAGTTGTTACTCCTGAATTATTAAAGGAAACAGGAAAATTGAAAAAACAATTAGATGGTATAAAAGTATTAGGTAATGGTAAATTAGAAAAGAAATTAACTGTTAAGGCTAATAGTTTTTCTAAAAAAGCTAAAGAAGAAATAGAAGCAAATGGTGGAAAAATAGAGGTGATGTAATATGTTTAACATGGTTAAACAAATATTCGAGCCTAAGAACAAAGATTTGCAAAAAAGAATTTTATTTACAATAGCAATATTATTAGTTTATAAAATAGGAACTTATATTACTGTTCCTGGTGTTGCTATTAAAGATCAGTTGGCGAATTTAAGCTTTCTAGAATTGTTAGATGTTGTTGGTGGTGGATCATTAGGTAATTTTTCTATATTTGCTTTAGGTGTTTCTCCATATATTAGTGCATCTATTATAATTCAAATACTTCAAATGGATATTATACCTTACTTTACTGAATTGCGTGAGCAAGGTGAAGTTGGTCGAAGAAAATTAAATCAAATCACTAGATACGTTGGTATAGCTCTTGCGTTTGTTCAAGCATTTGCTTTCTCATATGCATTGATGGGTATTAAATCTCCACTTGAGGTTGCTAGGGTTTCTCTTATATTAACAGCAGGTACTTCATTTTTACTTTGGTTAGGAGATCAAATTACTAGTAAGGGTGTTGGTAACGGTATTTCACTTATTATCATGGCTGGTATTGTTACTTCAATACCGAGTATGTTTGTAAGTGTGTTTAATACTGTTATGGTTTATACAACTTTACAAACAACTTTATTTGGAATTGCAAAATTTTTACTATTTATATTTGTATATTTGTTGATTATTGTTGGTGTTGTTTATGTTCAAGAAGCTGAACGTAAGATTCCAGTTCAATATGCAAATAAAAGTAATACAAAGTATAATGGAGCTCAAGGATCATTTTTACCTTTTAAGTTAAACTCAGCTGGGGTAATGCCTGTTATATTTGCTTCAATATTATTAACAATTCCTCAAATGATTGCAAAGTTTATTAATAAACCAGGATTTAATAATTTTGTTGATAAGTATTTGAATTATTCGAGTCTTGTAGGTTTTATTATTTATTTAGTATTGATATTTGTATTCTCATTTATTTATACTTTAATGCAGATAAGACCAAAAGAATTGTCTGAGAACTTACAAAAGAATGGTGGTTATATTCCTGGTATAAGACCTGGAAATGATACTACTATTTATATTAAACAAGTAATAGTCAGAGTTACTGCAATAGGAGCGTTATTTTTAATGGTTATTGCTGCAATTCCAATATTATTTGGTAAAATATCAGAATTTTCTAGTAGTAATGTTACTTTAGGAGGAACTGGATTATTGATTATTGTTGGTGTTGCTCTTGAAGTATATAGACAAATAGAAAGCACTTTGGTTAGCAGAAATTATAGAAAGAGGTAGGCATGAAAAGTATTATTTTGATTGCCCCTCCTGCTGCTGGCAAGGGTACGTTATCCAATATATTATCCAAAAAATACAATATTCCTCATATATCTACAGGAGATTTATTAAGGCAAAGAGCTTCTGTGGATGATGAATTTGGAATTGAACTTCTATGTTTATTAAAATCAGGTGATCTTGTTAGTGATGATATTGTTTTAGATTTGCTAAGAAATAGGTTAGCAGAACCTGATTGTAAAAATGGATATTTGTTAGATGGATATCCAAGAAATATATCTCAGGCTAAAAGGTTAGATTCTATGTTAGGTGAATTAAATCTTAAGTGTGATTTGATTGTTAATTTAGATATAGATATGGAAAATGCCTATAAGCGTATATCTGGTAGAATGAGTTGCCCAAATTGTGGCGCTACTTATAATAAAAATAATATATCTACTCTTCCTAAGGTTGAGGGTATATGTGATGAGTGTGGTTCTAAACTTATTGTTAGAGCGGATGATAATCGCGAGTCTTTCATTGAAAGATTTGAGGTTTTCAACAAATATACATTGCCAGTTATCGAATATTATAAAAATTCTAGCAATTTTGTGAGATTTGATGGTACAATGGACTCAAATATAATTGCAGATAAAATATCTGAGATGTTGGAAGGCGATTTATGATTACTATTAAAAGTGATTGGGAAATAGAATTAATGAGAAAAGCTTCATTAATTGTTGCTGAGACTCATAAATATTTAATACCATATTTAAAACCAGGTATTACTACAAAAGAACTTGACAAATTGGCAGAAGACTTTATAATAAGTTCATCTGCTACACCTTCATGCAAAGGCTATAATGGTTTTCCTGCTACTTTGTGTGTATCAGTTAATGATGAAGTTGTTCATGGTATACCATCTGGTAGAAAACTTAAGGATGGAGATATAGTGTCTGTTGATATATGTGCTTGTTATAAGGGATATCATGGTGACTCAGCATGGACATATAAAATAGGAAAAATAGATAGTGAGAAAGAGTATTTGATGGAACACACTGAAAAGGCTCTTTATGAAGGTATTAAACAGGTTAAACCTGGAAATAGAATTGGTGATATTTCTGCTGCTATTGAAGCATATGCAACATCTCATAATTTGGGTGTTGTTAAAGAATTAGTTGGACATGGTGTAGGAAATCATTTGCATGAGGATCCTGAGGTCCCTAATTATGGAAAGGCTGGTACTGGTCCAAGGTTAAAACCGGGTATGGTAATTGCTATTGAACCTATGCTTACATATGGTTCACCTGATATATTACAACTTGATGATGATTGGACAATAGTTACTGAAGATTCTTCACCGGCTGCACACTTTGAACATACTGTACTTGTTACAGATGATGGATATGAAATATTAACTAAGAGGGTGATATAGTGAGTAATAAAGATACAATAGAATTTGATGGAAAGGTAATTGAAGTATTACCTGGAGGTCAATATAAAGTTGAACTTGAAAATGGTCATACTGTAGTGGCTCACGTTTCTGGTAAAATTCGATTAAATTATATTCGCATTTTAGTAGGTGATACAGTGACCATAGAACTTTCACCATATGATTTAAAACGTGGGCGTATAATTTTTAGGAAATAGAGGGAGGAAATATATGAAAAAAAGACCGTCTGTTAAACCAATATGCGACAGCTGTAAAGTTATTAAAAGAAAAGGTGTTGTGCAAATAGTATGTAGTAAAAATCCTAAGCACAAACAAAAACAAGGTTAAGGAGGTATGAGTAATGGCTCGTATTAAGGGTGTAGATGTACCAGACAATAAACATGTAGCTATTTCATTAACTTATGTTTATGGTATTGGTAGAAAAACAGGAGAAAAGATAGTAAAAGATGCTAATATTGATCCTAAGAAAAGAACTTCAGAACTTACTGAAGATGAATTAACTAGAATACGTGAAGAAATTTCAAAGTATCAAGTTGAAGGTGATTTACGTAGAGAAGTTAACATGAATATTAAAAATAAAATGGAAATTGGTAGCTATCAAGGAGTTTACCATAAAAGAGGTTTACCAGTAAGAGGACAAAAAACTAGAAGTAATGCTAGAACTCGTAAAGGTAAAGGTAAAACTGTAGCTAATAAGAAGAAAGTAGGTTAGAATATGGCATATAAATCAAGAAAAAGAAAAATTAAAAAGACTGTTGTTGAAGGTATCGCTCATATCAGTACCACTTTTAATAATACAATTGTAACTATTACAGATAAAGATGGTGGTGCAGTAGCGTGGGCATCAGCTGGTACAACTGGTTTTAAAGGAAGCAAGAAGAGTACTCCATATGCTGCAGGAACTGCTGCAGAAGCTGCTGCTAAAGCTGCTATGGATTATGGTATGAAATCTGTTGTTGTTTATGTAAAAGGTATGGGACCTGGACGTGAAACAGCTATTCGTTCAATTCAAGCTGTTGGTATTGAAATAACTCAAATTATAGATGTTACACCAGTTCCACACAATGGATGTCGTCCACCAAAACGTCCACGTGGCTAAAAAAAGTTAAGGAGGGATCATTTCAATGTTTAAATTTGAAAAACCAGACTATAAAGTAGTTGAATATGTTGAAAATAATAATTATGGAGAGTTTGTATTAGAACCTTTGGAAAGAGGATTTGGTAATACATTAGGTAATGCTCTTAGAAGAATAATGTTATCTTCTTTACCTGGACATGCTATTACTAGTGTTTACATTGATGGTGTTGCTCATGAATTCCAAAAAATAGATGGAATTAGAGAAGATGTTACAACTATTGTTCTTAATTTGAAGAGTATTGTTTTAAAGAATCATTCAGATGATAACAGCAAAGTTATGCATTTACATGTATCTACAGAAGGTGTTGTAACTGCAGCAGATATAGAGAAAGATCCTGATATTGAAATTATGAATCCTGATCAAGTTATAGCTACTGTTTCTAAGGGTGGTAAACTTGATATGGAAATGACAATCGGCTATGGAAAAGGCTATGTAAGATCTGATGAAAATAAAAAATTATTGGCTGATGCTAAAATTGGAACAATAGCTATTGACTCTTTATATTCACCAATTGAAAGAGTTAGTTATGAAGTAGAAAATGCACGTGTTGGTCAAGATAATAATTATGATAAATTAATAATGCGTGTTTGGACTAACGGTTCTATTAAACCAGAAGAAGCTATGGCATTATCTGCTAAGATAATGATAGAACATTTAAATATTATTACTGATTTAAATGAAATTTCTGATATTACTGGTATAATGACTGAAAAACAAGAAAATCCTCGTCAAAAGGCTTTAGAGACTTCAATTGATGATTTGGATTTATCTGTTAGAGCTTATAATTGTTTAAAGAGAGCTGGAGTTAATAATCTTCAAGATTTGACTAATAAATCTGAAATGGAAATGATGAAAATACGTAATTTAGGTAAGAAGTCTTTAAAAGAAGTAATTGATAAAATTAAAGAAATGGGACTTACTTTCCGTAATGACGATTAAATAAGGAGGTAAAGTATGGCTTACAGAAAATTAGGTTTAGATGAACAAGAAAGAAGAGCAATGCTTTCAAATTTAACTAGAGAAGTTTTTATGCATGGAAGTATTGAAACTACTATAGATAGAGCAAAAGAAGCTCGTAAGTTTGTTGATAAGATGATAACTTATGCAAAAAATGGTACATTAGTATCTAGAAGAAAAATTTTATCTTTCTTTTATAATGATAAAGAAGCAACTGCTAAAGTTTATGAATATGCTAGTAAATATGCTGATAGAAATGGTGGGTATACTAGAATATTAAAGTTAAAAGAAAGAAGAGGAGACAACGCTCTAGTTGTTATTCTTGAGTTAGTTTAAAGAATCTTAAAAAGATTCTTTTTTTATGGTATACTTTTCTTGGTGATGATATGAAAGCTTTGATTACGGGTGTTACTTCTGGTATAGGTTTAGAAATATCTAAAGTTTTATTTTCTATGGGTTATGAAATAATTGGAGTTTCTAAAGATCTTGAAAAATTAGAGGCATTGAAAGAAAAATATGGTTATACTGTGTATAAGTTAGATTTGTCCAATAGGCAGGAAGTTTTAAAATTTTGTGAACATATTCCAGATGTAGAGGTTTTTGTTAATAATGCTGGGTTTGGTGATTTAGGATATTTTTGTGATACTGATTTATCAAAAGATTTATCTATGATTGAAGTTAATTTGGTGTCATGTCACATACTTACTAAGGCAGTATTAAAACAAATGCTATCTAAAAATAATGGATATATTTTGAATGTTAGTTCTTCGGCTTCATTTATGCCTGGGCCTTTGATGTGCACTTATTATTCTACTAAATCGTATGTAACACGTATGTCTTTGGCAATATATGAAGAAATAAGAAGACTTGGTAAAAATGTTAATATTAGTGTTTTATGTCCTGGCCCAGTTAATACTAATTTTAATAATGTGGCAGGGGTTAATTTTTCAATAAAGGGATGTTCAAGTTCATATGTAGCAAAGTACGCCATTAAGAAAATGTTTAAGAAAAAGCTGATTATAATTCCAACTATTAAAATGAAAGTAGCTTGTTTTTTTTCCAGATTTATTCCTAGAAAAATATTATTAAAAATTACTTTTAATATTCAAAGAAAAAAGAAATGATGTTTTGTCATTTCTTTAATTTTAGGTAATTAATTATGTCTTGTTCGATATAATCCATATCTAATTTGATTTGTTGTTTTAATATATTTGTTTTTCCATGTTTAACATATGTGTTATCTATTCCTGTTAATTTCACTTCATTTTTAGCATTTTTATAATTAAAGTATTCTAAAATATTAGTTCCGAGGCTATTGGTTTTGATGCAAGTTTCGTAAATATATATTTTTTGTTTTGTTTCTATTAATTCCTTTAGTATTGTTTTATCAATAGGTTTTATATATCTTGCATTTATTATATTTACGTCTTTATTTTTAAATCTTTCAAATAACTCTTGTATGTCAGTTCCATAACTTATTATTGTTTTATTACAGTTTTTTTTCTTTTGTAGGTATTCCCAAGTACCTACTTTTATTTCTTTTAAGTTGCTTTTTTTGTATTCAATACAACCTTTCTCATATCTTATACAAAAAGGGTTATTTTGTTTATAGAATCCTGTATATAGTAAATTTCTTATTTCTTCATTATCTTTTCCCATGCATATAACTATATTTGGTATGCTGTTAAGGAAACTAATATCAAATATGCCATGATGTGTATCACCATCTTCACCAACTAGTCCTGCTCTATCAATCCCTATTATTACATGTGCATTCATCCTTGCTATGTCGTGATTTATATTGTCATATGCTCTTTGTAAAAATGATGAGTATATTGGTAAGAATACTTTTTTATTGTTCAAAGCTATTGAACACGCTAATGTTGTAGCAAATCCTTCTGTTATTCCTGTATCTATGCTTCTGTTTGGAAAATCTGCAAATATTTTTTCGAGTTTGCTTCCTTTTATCATGGCAGGTGTTATTGTTACTATGTCTTTATCTTTTTTCATAAAGTCGTATACTGTATTGCTTACTACTTCACTTATGCTGGTTAGTTTATCTTTTTTTATTTGGCCACTTTTTATATCAAATTTACTTACACCATGCCAAGTGCTACTATTTAATTCTGCTGGTTTGTATCCCTTTCCTTTAGTAGTTATTACATGTATTAAAATAGATTTTTTAGAATTTTTAGCTTTTTTAAATGCCTTTATTAAGTCATGTATATTATGCCCATCTACTGGTCCTAAATAATCTATATTTAAGCTTGTAAATAAATTGTCGTTAATTCTTTTTTTGAATTTTTCTTTTACTTTGTATGTTGCATTATATATGTGTGTTCCTAGTTTTGTTTTTGTTAGAACTCCTTTATATTTTTTGCTTGCAAAATCGTATGAATAGCTCATTCTTATTTTACCTAGGAATTCACTTAAACCACCTACGTTTTTTGATATTGACATTGAATTATCATTTAGTACTATGATAATTTTTGAATTAATATTTGATATATTATCTAATGCTTCAAGCGCTAGTCCACCTGTTAATGCTCCATCTCCAATTATTGCAATTACGTCATTTTTCTCTTTGTTTAAATCCCTTGCGTATGCAAATCCCAATGCTGCTGCTATTGATGTTGATGTGTGTCCTGCTTCAAATGGATCATGTATGCTTTCTTCGATTTTTTGATATCCAGATATTCCTCCAAATTGTCTTAGTGTTTCAAATTTATTGGCTCTTCCGGTTAATATTTTGTGTGTATATGATTGGTGACCAACGTCGAATATAAATTTGTCATATGGTGAATTAAATACATAGTGTAAGCAAACAGTAAGTTCAACAGCACCTAAATTGCTAGATAAATGACCACCTGTTTTTGAAACACTTTCAATTATAAAATTTCTTATATCTGTGCATAAATCTTTTAATTCATTTTCTTTATATTTCTTTAAAAATTTTGGATCTTTTATATCTTGTATTTTCATGGCGTCCCTTCTTCTTTGAATATTATAACATATAATTTGTTATATATTCTGATTAATAATTTAAATTAATGCACAATATATACATAGAATTAATTATAAGGAGGAAAAAATGTTTGGAAAGTTTACTGAAGAAGCTCAAAAGGTATTGATGCTTAGTAGAAAAGAGATGATAGATTTAAATCATAGTTTTATTGGGACAGAACATTTTTTGCTAGCTTTACTTAGTCAGAAGAATTGTTCTATAACGAGTAAACTTAATGATTTTGGACTTAATTATGATAATTTTAAAAAAGAACTTATAAATATAGTTGGTAAGGGAGATAAGCCTACTAATTGGTATGTGTATACTCCACTTATGAAACGTGTTATAGAAGCTTCTATTTTAGATAGTAGAGATAACAATAATGGTACAGTTACTCTTACACATTTGTTTGATGCTTTACTTGAGGAAGGTGAAGGTGTAGCAGTTAGAATTATTTATTCTTTAGGTTTAGATTATGATGAACTATATAATGTGTTTGTAGATGAGGATGGATTTTGTGAGAAATCTTTAAAAAAACTATTAATTGATGAGCTTGGTGTTGATCTTGTTGCTAAGGCTAAACAAGGTGAGCTCGATCCTGTTATAGGTAGAGATGATGAAATTAGACGTTTGATTGAAATATTGAGTAGACGTACTAAAAATAATCCTATATTGGTTGGAAATGCTGGTGTTGGTAAGACAGCTATTGTTGAAGAGCTTGCTAGGTTAATATCTTTAGGAAATGTTCCTAGTAATCTTAAAAATATGAGAATAGTTTCGCTTGATATGGCAACTATGGTTGCTGGGACTAAGTATAGAGGAGAATTTGAAGAGCGTGTCAGAAAAATTCTTAAAGAATTAGAGGAATCAAACAATATTATTATATTTATAGATGAAATTCATACTTTAGTTGGTGCTGGTGGAGCGGAGGGAGCAATAGATGCTTCAAATATATTTAAACCTGCTTTAGCAAGAAATAAGTTTAAGTGTATAGGTGCTACCACAAGTGATGAATATAAGCAATATATTGAAAATGATGCTGCACTTGATAGGAGATTTCAAAAGATAGATATATTAGAACCTAGTAATTCCACTGTTCTTGATATACTATTTAAATTAAAACCTATATATGAAGATTATCATGGTGTTATTATTCCTGATGATGTTTTGAGTAAAATTCCAGAATTATCTAATAAATATGTTTATGATAGATATGAACCTGATAAATCACTCGATATTCTAGATGAGGTATGTTCTAGAGTTAGGTTGAAACATAGTGATTTTTATAAAAAAATATCAGTTCTTGATAATAAGTTACAGGAAATTAAAACTTCTAAGAATTTAGCAATATTAAAACATGATTTTGATAATGCAGTTAAATTTAGAGAACAAGAATTTGAAATGATTAGTGAAATAAATAGTTTTAATTTAAAATTCTTAAAAAAATCAACAAAATCTGTTATTACTATTTCAGATGTTGCGAGTGTTATTAATAGTAAAACGAATATTCCAATTTATGATATTTTAAATGATAATTTGAAGTCAGTTAAATTACTTAAACAAAAACTTCAGGGAACAGTTTATGGTCAAGATGATGTAATATTAGAACTTATTAAGACTGCTAAGAGAATAAAATTTGGTTATAAAAGAGAGCAAAAACCATATTCATTTTTGTTTTCTGGCCAAAGTGGGGTAGGCAAAACATTGCTTGCTAAAACATTTGGTACTCATTTTGTTGGTCTTGATAATGTTATTAAATTAGATATGAGTGAATATAAGGAAGAACATTCAGTGAGTAAAATATTAGGTTCTCCACCTGGATATGTAGGGTATGATGATAATAATTATTTATTAGATATAATTCGTGATAAACCGTATTCTGTATTAATAGTAGATGAAATTGAAAGAGCACATCCAGCAGTTTTAAATTTATTTTTTCAAATATTAGATGATGGTAAAATAAAAGATTCAAAGGGTAGAATTGTAAGGTTTGATAATGTTATAATAATAATGACTACTAATGTTGGTAATTCTGAAAAATTTGTTGGTTTTAATAGCGATGACAATTCATTAAAAAATAATGCTTTAAAGGAATATTTTAGTGTTGAATTTTTAAATAGAATTGATGAAATATTTATGTTTAACAAAATAGATCAAAAAACAATTACTAAAATAGTAAAGTCCAAATTGAATGAAGTTATAAATTATTATCATGATAAAATTAAAGTACAATATAGTTCATCAGTAGTAGATGAAATTATATCTTTATGTGACTATCAAACTTATGGTGCTAGGAAGGTTGATAAAGTAATTAAAACAAAGTTGGATGATATAATAATTGATTCAATTGTTAATAAGAGTGAACAAGTATATATTGAAAAATTGTTTGTATAAAAAATATAAGAAGGTGTTTTATGAGTAAGGATAATTCATTTTTGATTAATCAATTAAAAGATAAACGCAAAACTCTTGTTTCTAAAATTGATGCTAGACCTTTTGTTAGTGTTAATGATTTGGAATTTTATCGAGATACTACTAATAGTGATTTAAAATATAAAATATATGATCTTGTATCAAGAGTTGCTAGTGATAGTAAAAATAAATAATGGATAATAAATTAATGCGTAATTTGCTGGATTGCCTTACTTTTATTCATTTACACCTTTAAATATAAGTGCTATAATATTCTTGGTGATTTTATGAAAGTTAGAACGAGATTTGCACCAAGTCCAACAGGATTTATGCATATAGGTAATTTACGTACAGCAATATTTGAGTATTTATTAGCTAGACATTATAATGGTGATTATATTTTAAGAATTGAAGATACAGACCAAACAAGGAAGGTAGAAGGCGCTGTTGATTTTATTTATAACACATTAAGATTGTGTAATATTACTATTGATGAAGGACCAAATAATGAGGGAAATTATGGACCTTATGTTCAAAGTGAAAGAAAGGATATATACAAAAAATATGCACTTGAATTAGTAGAAAAGGGGAAGGCTTACTATTGTTTCTGCACAGAAGAAGAGTTAGAAGAAATGAGAGAAGCATGTGGAGAGAGGAAGAAGCCATTCTTATATGATGGAAGATGTAGTAGACTTTCTCGTGAAGAAATAGAAGAGAAACTAAATAATGGTGTACCATATGTAATTAGGCAAAAGATGCCAAAGTATGGTCATACTGAAATTGAAGATGTAGTATATGGGAAAATTAAAATAGATAATTCTGTATTAGATGATCAAATTTTACTTAAGAGTGATGGATTCCCAACTTATAATTTTGCTAATGTAATAGATGATCATTTAATGGGAATAACTCATGTAATACGTGGTAAGGAATATTTGGATCAAACCGCAAAATATAATTTATTGTATGAAGCATTTGGATGGGAGAAACCAACTTATATCCATGTTGCTATGGTTTTAGGGGAAGATGGTACTAAATTATCAAAAAGAAATGGTGATGCTTCATTTATGGATTTATATAATGAAGGTTATTTACCACAGGCTATAGTAAATTATTTGGTTTTATTAGGTTGGAGTCCTGCTGATAATAGAGAAATATTTACTATGGATGAATTGATTTCTTGTTTTGACGAGTCAAGAATTAATAAATCTTCTAGTCAATATGATGTAAAAAAACTAAATTGGTTTAATGCTCATTATATTAAGCAACTATCTTTGGATGAATTAAAAAATATTACTTTACCTCATTTATCAGCAGCATATGATTTATCAGATAAATCTAGTGAATGGATTGATAAGTTATTAACTATTTATCAAGATCATTTATCATATGGAAAAGAAATTGTTTCTCTTACTGATATGTTTTTTAAGAGTGATATATCGTTAGATGATGAATGTTCTCAATTTATGTTACAAGATGGTGTAGAAAATACTTTATCTGTGTTTAAACAGGAAATATCTAATGTAAGTGATTGGACAGTTGAGAATATTAGTACTGCAATTAACAATACTAAATTTAATAGTGGTTCAAAGGGGAAAATGTTATATATGCCTATTAGAATTAAAACAACTGGTCAAATGCATGGACCAGAGTTACCTGATACACTTTATTTGTTAGGCAAAAATGTTGTTCTTGAAAGGTTGTGTAAATAATGAGTTATAATAAAATTTCTGATATTGTTTCAAAACAAATTTCTTCTAATCAGCAACGTTCATTTCAATCTAATCCTTCTTTTGATGGTCCTAGTCCAGAGTATAATTATATTAGAGGAACTGTAGAGTTAAAATTACTTGAGGCTTTAGAGGATAAAAAAACTGATTATATAGAATCTGCTGAATTCGAAACGTTGTTTTATCGTCTAATTAATGCGATGAGAAACAGCAATCAGTTATGTGCTAAATTCTGTAATTATATGCTAGATATTAGGAGTGACAGTCCTATTTTTGAGTATTCTAGAGATTATTTAGATTATTCAGCTGAAATTTACAAAGATGAGTCTGGTCAAATGCATTATGAATTTAGAAATGGGTTATGTAAAACGTTTTTTAAACCAAATGGTACTTCATATATGATAAGTTCCGTTCCAGAGGTTTCTAACATAGATGGGGATTATAATTATGAAGTTGTGCTTTCATGTGATGAATGTAATGTATTGCCTTATATAGCTGATCCTTCTTCAGCGATTGTGTATGGTAAAAACGTAAGTGTTATTAAAAATGTTAATGAAAATGATAAAGTAACTGGTGCTCAACCATTTTTTAAACCTGATACTGTTGAAGAATATTATGATTGTTTAGGAAACAGTACTGTACAAAGTTCAGGTTATGATTTTACGTATTGGAGTGCATTGGATATGAAGAAAAATAATGTTTTAATTAAATCTTATCAGGTTATGGATGAGATTATAAAAAAATATGTGTTTTCTAAGAGTACAAAAACTAGATAGTACTATTAAAATGGTACTATTTTTTTCATATAATACTATATAATGTGTTATAATGTTGTGGGAGGCATGTTATGAAAATATATAATACTTTAACTAAGAAAATAGAGCAATTTATTCCTAATGAGGATGGAGTTGTAAAAATGTATACATGTGGTCCTACGGTGTATAATTATGCGCATATTGGGAATTTACGTACATATATATTTGAAGATATTTTGGAGAAATCTTTAAAATTAGAGGGTTATAAAGTAAATAGAGTTATGAATATTACTGATGTAGGACATTTAGTAGGAGATGCTGATGATTCTGAGGCTTGTGATAAGATGTCTAAAACAGCTAATGAACAGAATAAATCTGTTATGGAGATAGCCGATTTTTATACTAAGGCTTTTTTTGAAGATTTAGATAAGTTAAATATAAAGAAACCAGAAACAGTATCAAGAGCAACTGATAATATTGATATGTATATTAAGATTATTGAAGTATTGCTTGAAAAGGGTATAGCGTATAAATCTAGCAATGGAAATATTTATTTTGATATTACTAAGGCTAATGATTATTATAGATTGTCTGGTAAAAGCCCTGAGGATTTGCAAGTCGCAGTTAGAGATGATGTTCAAGAAGATACTGGTAAGAAAAATGCATTTGATTTTGGTCTATGGTTTGTCTCATCTAAATTTGAAAATCATTTATTACAGTGGGATTCACCTTGGGGTATGGGATATCCAGGTTGGCATATAGAATGTTCTGGTATTGCTATTAAGAATTTGGGAGAAAGATTAGATATCCACTGTGGAGCTGTGGATAACATTTTTCCTCATCATACAAATGAAATAGCACAATCTGAAGCATATTTAGGGCATAAGTGGTGTAATTATTGGATGCATGGTGAATTTTTGAATGATTTAACAGGAAAAATGAGTAAATCAAAAGGCGGTTTTCTTACTCTTCAAACATTAATTGATAGGGGTTATAACCCATTGGTATATCGTTTCTTTTGCTTAAATAGTCATTATAGAAAACAGTTAGTATTTTCGTTTGATGCTTTGGATAAAGCTAAAACTGTGTATAACTCATTGAAAAATAGAATAAATTCAATATTTATTGACAGTAACCCTGTTGATAACTCTGTTATTAAAGTTTATACTGATAAATTTATTGAAACAATTGGTGAGGATTTAAACACTGCAAACGCTATTACATTGTTGTATGATGTTCTTAAGCTTGATGTTTCATCTGCTACTAAACTTGAAATTATAAAAATATATGATTCTGTCTTATCTCTTGATTTAATAAGTAATGATGTTATTCCACAAGAGGTTATTGATTTAGCTAACTCTAGAAAGATTTATAAAGAATCTAAGAATTATGATGCAGCTGATGAAATAAGAAATAAAATAAAAGATTTGGGATATGATATTAAAGATACAAGAGAGGGATATAATATAATAAGGTTAGGTGAATAAATTGGATTATATATATTTAGAAGATTTACTTTTAATCTTTTCTTTCTTAATTGCTTTATTAGCACAACTTACTATTAGTTTGACTTATTCTAAGTATAAAAAAGTTAAGTCTAGTACTGGACTTACTGGTTTCGAAACAGCAAGAATAATACTTGATAAAAATGGTTTAAATAATGTTCATATAGTTGAAATTAGGGGATCATTGACAGATCACTATGATCCTAGGGGAAAGGTAGTTAGATTATCTTCTGATATTTATCATGGTGATTCTTTAGCAGCTGTTGCTGTTGCGGCTCATGAATGTGGTCACGCTATTCAAGATAAAGAAGAATATACTTTTCTTAAGATAAGAAGTGCATTTGTTCCTATTGTTAATATTGCTTCAAAACTTTCTTATTTTTCAATACTATTTGGTTTGATAATTGGACTTACTGATTTAATATATTTGGGTGTTGCTGCACTTTTGATTATTCTCTTGTTTGAAATAATAACTTTACCTGTTGAGTATGATGCTTCAAGCCGTGCTAAAAAGAATTTGATTGCTGAAAATATAGTTAATTCTAAAGAAATAAACGGTTCTAAGAAAGTATTGAATGCTGCAGCTTTGACATATGTTGCAAGTGTTCTTACTTCTGCATTACAAATATTTAGATTACTAGTAATAGCGTCTAATAGAAATAGAGATTAAGATTGTAAAAAACTTTTATGTTTGTTATAATTATTGTAGAAAGGATATGATGCATATGAAATTAAATTTACGTGGAGATAAAGTTGAAATTACACCAGCGATTCAAGATTATTTGTTGAATAAGTTAGCAAAATTAAATAAGTATTTTGTTAATGCTGATGATATAACAGCAAAAGTTGTTATAAAGGTTAGAGGTTATGTTCAAATAATTGAGGTTACTATAAATACTGGTTCATTTATATTAAGATGTGAACAAGAGCATGAAGATTTATATGCTGCTATTGATTTGATTGTTGATAAATTGGAAAGACAAGTTAGAAAAAATAAAACTCGTATATTGTCAAAGCAAACTAGAGAGAGCGTAGCATCTTTTGAATTTCCAGCCGATACTGCAGAAGAAGAGGTAGAAAATAGGATAATTAAAAGGAAAAATTTTGAAGTTAAGCCTATGGATGAAGAAGAAGCTATGTTACAACTTGATTTGTTAGGACATGATTTCTTTGTATTTCATAATACAGATACAGATAGTGTTTGTATATTGTACAAGAGAAAAGATGGTTTTTACGGAATTATAGATACTAAATAACAGACTTATGTCTGTTTTTCTTTTAATTATATATATCTTTTTTCTTTGTAATTTGGTAAAATGTTATTGTATGGAGGGACAAGATGAAATTTTTAAAAAGTATATTTGATCATGAATATAAGGAGTTAAAAAAATTCGAAGCTATGGCTGATAAAATAGAAGCTTTGGATGAAACATATAGTTCTTTAAGTGATGCTGAACTTAAAGATAAAACAAAAGAATTGAAGGAAAGGCTTGCAAATGGAGAAACATTAGATGATATATGTCCAGATGCATTTGCGACTGTTAGGGAAGCTGCTTATCGTGTTATTGGTGAAAAACCATATAGAGTTCAAATACTTGGTGGTTTGGCAATACATTTTGGTAATATAGCTGAAATGAAGACAGGTGAAGGAAAAACTTTGACTTCTACTATGCCGGCTTACCTAAATGCTTTGTCTGGTGATGGAGTTCATATTATTACAGTTAATGACTATTTGGCAGGACGTGACTCATCTTGGATGGGAAAAATATATGAATTTTTAGGACTTACTGTTGGTTTTAATACTAGAGAGTTGTCAACTACAGAGAAAAAGGAAGCATATAATTGTGATATTTTATATACTACTAATAATGAACTTGGATTTGATTATTTAAGGGATAATATGGTAGTTAAAGCAGAAAATAGAGTTCAAAGACCATTTAATTATGCGATAATAGATGAGGTCGATTCTGTATTAATAGATGAAGCTAGGACGCCACTTATAATATCTGGAGGTGCTATTAAGACTGCTAATTTATATACTGGTGCTGATGTCTTTGTTAAAAGATTAAAACCTGAAGAAGATTATACTATAGATGAGAAAATGAATTCAGTTTCTTTGACTGATGAAGGTGTTTCTAAAGCAGAGAAAGAATTTAATGTTAATAATTTATATGATATTGAAAATACAGCATTAGTTCATCACATTAATCAAGCCTTACGTGCTAATTATTGTATGAAAAATGAAGTTGATTACATTATTCAAGATGGTGAGATTGTAATAGTAGATCCATTTACTGGACGTTTGATGAAGGGTAGAGCATATTCTGATGGACTTCATCAAGCAATTGAAGCAAAAGAAGGCGTTAAAATCAATCAAGAAACTGTTACGCTTGCTACAATTACATTCCAAAACTTATTTAGAATGTACAAAAAATTATCTGGTATGACAGGTACTGCAAAAACAGAAGAAGAGGAATTTAGAAATATATATAATATGTATGTTATATCAATACCTACAAATAAACCTGTTATAAGAGAAGATTTAGTTGACTTAGTTTATGCTACTAAGGAATATAAATTTAAAGCTATTGTTAATGAAATAAAAGAGAGAAAGAAAACAGGGCAACCAGTTCTTGTTGGTACGGTAGCTATTGAAACTAGTGAATTAATTAGTAAAATGTTAACTAAAGAAGGAATAAAACACGAAGTTTTAAATGCTAAGAATCATGCTAGAGAAGCAGAAATAATTGCAAAAGCAGGTCAGAAAGGCTCTGTTACTATTGCTACTAATATGGCAGGACGTGGTACTGATATTAAGTTGGGTGAAGGTGTAAAAGAACTTGGAGGACTTTGTATTATTGGTACTGAAAGACATGAATCAAGGCGTATAGATAATCAGTTACGTGGTCGTGCTGGTCGTCAAGGTGATCCCGGTTTTTCACAATTTTATGTTTCACTAGAAGATGATTTAATGGTTAGAACTGGTGTGGATAGAGTTAAAGGTATGCTTCAATCTTTGGGTGTTGATGGAGATACTCCTCTTAGAATGAAGACTTTTGCTAAGTCAATTGAAACAGCTCAAAAACGTATGGAAGGTAACAACTTTGATATGAGAAAAACTCTTCTACAATATGATGATGTAATGAATCAACAACGTGAAATTATGTATGAGAGACGTAATGAGATATTAGATAATGAGTCTATTCATGATACAGTTTTAGAGACATTTAAATTGTATATTAAATCTTTAGTTGAAGGTCATATAATGCCAGAAGGTTATTTGACTGATAATGATTATAATGAAATTGTTGAAAATGTTAATGAAAGTTTGTTTGTTAAAAATAAGATATCTGTTGAAGATATTAAATCTAAAGATGTTGAGGATGTAGTTGATAAAATTTCTAATTTATGTATAGAGCAATACAATTCAAAATTTGATTGTATTCCAGATGAAATTAGGGATGATTTTGAAAAAGCAATATCATTAAGAGTTATAGATACACACTGGATGGAAAATATCAACACTATGTCACACTTAAGAGAAGGTATAGGATTAAGAGGTTATGCTCAAGAAAATCCTCTTCAAGCTTACACTATGGAAGGTTTTGAATTATTTGATAGAATGTTGGAAAATATTAATAAAGACATTACTGTTTATTTGTCAAAATCAGAAGTTAGACAAAATTTAGAGAGAAAAGAAGTAGTTAAATCTAATACTATTAGAACTAATGAATCTGATTCTTCTAAATCAAGTAGGGAACCTAAGAAAAGTGAAAAGATTGGTAGAAATGAACCATGCCCTTGTGGCTCAGGACGCAAATATAAACAATGTTGTGGAAAATAAGTTCACAAAGCCAGAAAATATAAGGATTTTCGGGCTTTTTCTTTTTTTGAAAATTTGTAATTTTTCTTCAAAAGTGTCCCTACATACGTTTTGTTAGAGTCCTTGGTTGATGTTTTTGTAACAGATTGTAGAAGATTTTCCTTTTTATGTTATAATCAAAATGAGGTTGAATGTATGAATTATTTAGAAACAGTTGATAAAAAAATATTGGAATATTTGAATATATTGGAGCCGGTTTTTCCGGATTGGCTTAATGATTATATAAATACTAAAGAATTGTTATCACAGCAATATATTAGCACTACGTGTGGTACTATATATTCTGATTTATTTGAAAGTGAATTTTTCTTTTCAAGTTTGGATCATGCTATAGCGGTGGCGTTAATTATATGGCATTTTACTCATGATAAAAAGCAGACTTTATCTGGTTTGTTTCATGATATTGCAACACCCTGTTTTAAGCATTGTATTGATTTTCTTGATGGTGATTATATGGTACAGGAATCAACAGAAGATTTAACTACTGAAATAATAAGGAATTCTTCTGAAATAATGAGCTTGTTAAAAAGAGATAATATTCAAATAAATGAGGTTGATAATTATCATATTTATTCAATTGCTGATAATGATTCACCATGTCTTTCTGCTGATAGATTGGAGTATTCTTTATCAAATGGGTTAATTACTTATCGTTTAGTAAAAATTGATAAAATAAAGGAAATGTATAATGATATATGCATTCAAAAAGATGAAAATGGAATAGATGAATTGGGATTTAAAACAGAAAAAATAGCCAATGAATTTGTTTGGATGACAAGCAAATTATCTATTATTTATAGGGAAGATAAGACAAGATATTCAATGCAGTTTATAGCAGATATTTTAAAGAAATTTAATGAAGAAGGAATTATTAAAAGAAGTGATTTATATACATTGAAAGAATCAGAAGTTATTGAAATTATAGAAAAATCTAAATATTGTTGTGTATTTGATAAGTGGAGAAGAGCTAAATCAATTTTTACTTCTTTGAATGCACCAAAAGACGTATATTATGTGCATCATGGTGCGAAAATAAGATATATTGATCCACTTGTAAATTTTAGTAGAATTTCAAAAATTAGTAAATCTGCTAGTGAAATGATTCAGAATAATTTGTCATATGATATGAACAAATATGTGTATCTTGATTTTGATATTTAGATATTTGTATTAATATTTTTGAAAATAATTTAGAACGGAAGTTATTGTTATGTATAAATATTTTTATAATACTCCTAATTCTTTTTCAAATATTGTGATTACTAGTGATGGTGAGTTTCTTACTGGTTTATGGTTTGAAAATAGTAGTGATGAGTTTAAACATGGTGGGCAATTTGTGGTTAAACAATTACCAATATTTGATGAAACTATTTATTGGTTGGATCTGTATTTTAGTGGGGAAATTCCTACTTTTGTACCTAAGTATAAAATAAATAATTTAACTTCTTTTAGAAAAATGGTTATTGATGTTATGAATAAAATTCCATATGGTACGACTATTACTTATAACGATATTGCAAAAGAAATAGCTTGTAAATTAGATATAAAGAAAATGTCGGCTCAAGCTGTAGGTGGTGCAGTTGGTTGGAATCCAATTTGTTTAATTATTCCATGTCATAGAGTTGTTGGTATGAATGGAAAGCTTACTGGTTATGGTGGAGGATTAAATAATAAGATAGAACTTTTAAAACTCGAAAAAAATAGTATTGATGATTTTTTTATTTAAAATATAAAGTGATTATGTTACAATTATTTAGTAATATTAGCAGTGAGGAGTAAAGTATGAAGAAAAAAAATATTTTAATTAGTGCCATATTTGTATTAATAGCTATAATTTTTACGGAACTTGTTAAAATTGTTGATGTTAAATCAATAGGTCCTAATGGTTCTGTTGTTGGATTTGCAACTATCAATAAATCTATTTCTGATTTTATTGGAGTAAATATGTTATGGTATGATATTACCTATTACTTAGGTATTATTGCTCTTGGAATGTGTGCTTGTTATGCGTTCATTGGTTTTATACAATTAGTTAAAAGAAAAAGTTTATTAAAAATAGATAAAGAAATTATGATGTTGGCTGCTTTTTATGTTTTGGTAGCTATTGTATATGTATTTTTTGAAAAAGTAATTATTAATTATAGACCTGTTTTAATGGATGGTGTGCTTGAAGCTTCATATCCATCATCTCATACGTTGATGACTATATGTATATGTGGAAGCTCTATTTTAATTAATAGAAGATTATTTAATAATAACATTACAAAAGTTCTTAATATCTTAATATTACTAATTATGGCATTTACTGTTGTTGGTAGGTTTATATCTGGAGTACATTGGTTTACGGATATAGTTGGAGGTATTTTAATAGCAACTGCTATGCTAGTTTTATTTGATTCTTTATTAAAATCTTTGAAAGAATGACTTGTTTTACAGGCCATTTTTTTATACTCCACGTTTTGTTTGGATACTTTTTCTTGTATTTATATTATAATTTTCGTGAAAGGGTGAAATAATATGGATCAAGTTAAGATAGGCAAATTCATTTCTAATCTTAGAAAGGAAAAACATATGACTCAACAGGAATTGGCTGATAAATTAAATGTTACAGATAGAGCAGTATCTAATTGGGAAAATGGCAGGAGATTACCTGATATATCTTTGTTTAAACCTTTATGTGAAATTCTTGGTGTTTCTGTTAATGAAATGATTAACGGTGAAAAAATTTCTGATGAACAAGTGCTTGTTGTTGCCGATAATACAATTATTAATGCTCTTAATTATAATGATAAAATTAAAAAAAGTAGAGTTGTATTGTTGATAATTCTTATATTTGTGGTAGGGTTAGTTATGTTATTTACTTTTATTTATTTTAAGACTGTATATCCTAAAATAGATATATATAATATTTCTGTTTCTACTAGTGATCCTGATAAAGAATATGTATTAAAAAAACAGTTTACATATGAAACGCGAGATATATTTTATTATGGAATTGATTCTGTTCAAGTATGTGATGTAAAGGGAGCTTGTTATGGATTAAGTAACGCTTTATATTATAATCAAATTAGTCTTGATTCATTAATGAAACATTTGGAGTCACAACTTAGTTTAGGAAATGTTGATAAATATGTTATGTGGGATGGCGGTACGGCTATTTATAATCATAGTGGATATTCTGTTATTTTTTGTAATACTTTGGAAAACAATAAAGATATTTATATTGGACCAAGTGATATGATTGATAAACTTGATGGTGAATATTGTGGAAAGACTAAGTCTTCGGTTAAGCAATTTATTAGAACATACAAAATAATTAGTTCTTCTATAAGTGATGATTCTGAGTTTTCAAATGTTACTTTAGAACAAAATGATGGAAAAAGAGGAACAGTTACAATTAATAATTCTAACAATATTGTTGTCGGTAGGTATTATGAATTTTCATTTACAACTTTTGAATATTTTGATGAAACAATAGAAAATATTTTTGAATATTCAACTATTATTAATATTAGCGAAACTGATAAAGAACCATCTGACCAGATTAATGAACCTATTTATGTTAATGATATGCCTGACACTGATTCATCTTTTAATGACATTAAGAATGTTATTATTACTATAAAGCCTGGATCTTTAACTAGGACAAGTGCTACTGTTTCTATTTCTGATTTTAGCGGAAATAAATATACTTATGGTTCATGGTTTAGAATAGACAAATTTCAAAACGAAAAATGGGAAACACTTGAATTAATTAATAACAATGCTGCGTTTGATTTAATGGCATATCATGTTGATAAATCAGGAAAATTAGAACTATATCAAGATTGGTCTTATATGTATGGTGAACTTAAAAGTGGTAAGTATAGGCTAGTAAAGTATGCTCTTCCTATTGTTAATAGACCCGTTACTGAAAGTGATAGATTATTTTTTTCTGTTTCATTTACAATTGAGTAGAAGTTTTAAACTTCTTTTTATATTTGAAATATGATATACTTTATTAGTAATTTTGAAAGAAGTGATTTTATGCTATTTCCTTATAAGGTAAGTAAGCTTACAACAGATGAAATAGAAGTATTTAAAAAATATTTTTCTGATAATGGAGAGTATACATTTGAAGGTGTGTGGTTTAGAAGCCAGAATAAAATTAATAAGGTTAATTCTGGTTATATAGATGAAACAACTAGAAGGAGAAGAACACTTCATTATAGGCATGTTTTTTATATTGAGAATGATTATTTAATGGTAAAGAGTTCTTATATTTATCTTAGCGTAAGGCTTCCAATTTTTGAGTATAAAGAGTATCTTGCTGATAAAATAGAAACTTTGTTGAAAAATGGTTATGAATATAATGGTAATTACTATAAGAAGGATAGTGTTATTATAGATTTAAAAGAATATGATATACATCCTGATGATGAAGTTGTGGATGGTTATAGGACACTTGATATTGTTGTAAAAAGTGATAATTTAGATGATACATTGGAGTTTTATAAACAGGTTTGGAAACTTCAAGTAAAGGGAATAAGAGAAAAGGATAAAAGAGGAGTTCCTAAGTATGCTACGTCTTTTGAAGAAATAAAAAAATATTTGCCAGCTCAAGTTGAACTTGGGTGTGGTCCTTCTATTGAAGCAGGAGTAATGCCACTTTATTATTTACATGAAATTTATAAGGTGCAAAAACATAGTGATGGAAGTTTTTACTTTGGTAAAGATGATGATTTAGTTAATCAAATTGCTAGTAAAGATTTTAAGAAATTTGATGAGTTTTATTCTATTATAATCAAATGTATAAAAGCAAAACCAACAGAATTTCACAAAAAGCTAAAGAAAATGTATGATGATAGGTTACTTCTTGGTACTTTATTAAATAATAATTTTGATCATATTTGTGAAAGAGTTGGGATACATGAGAAGATTTTAAGAGTTTATAATATAGAAAATTATTTTCCTAAAATTGATTTTGATAAGAATGTTAAATCGTTGCTTTGTATTGGAACTCATGCTGATAGAAGAGGGGTTCAAAAGCAGGCTAGGGAGAAAGGTCTTAAGATTATTTATGTTGACCCAGAGGGATTTTATACTGAATCAGGTTTTGAAGATTATTTAATTGAAGGTGCTAGAGAAGGAGATATAATTTTTAAGATGAAATCTTCTGATTTTGCTAATATGGTAGATGAATAAAAAAATTAATTTTAAGCCCAAGTGACTTTTTTTCTTTTATCATTGACAGGTATACCCCCTATACCCTATAATATAATTGGTGATATTATGAAAAGGAATTGTGAAAATTGTACTAGATCTAAGCACAGAACGGATGCTGAGAAAAAGGATTTAACTAGAAGATTAAAAATAATTTCTGGGCAAATAGGCGGAATTCAGCAAATGATAGATACCGATCGATATTGTGATGATGTATTATTTCAAATTGCATCTGCTACTAACGCTTTAAAGAGCTTAGGGCAAGAAATATTAAAAAGCCATATGAAATCTTGTATGGTACAAGATATTAAAGATGATAAATTAGAAGTTATTGACGATATAATTGATTTGTTTGGTAAATTGAAGTAATATGAAAAGTATTTATGTTAAAATAAAGGGAATGCATTGTTCTCATTGTGAAAATACTATTAGAAATGAATTACTTAAAATTGATGGTGTTATTTATAGGGAGTATGAAAATAATGGAAAAGTATAAAGAAATAGAAAGAAGTATTATTAAGAGATATCGTAAGGAAATTTGGAGTAAATTTATTAAAGCTATTCAAGAATATAAACTTATAAATGAGAATGATAATATAATGGTTTGTATTAGTGGTGGTAAGGATTCATTTTTGCTTGCAAAGTGTATTCAAGAATTACAGAGGCATGGTAAGATTAAATTCAATGCATATTATGTTGTGATGGATCCTGGTTATAATGATTATAATAGGGATTTTATATTGGATAATGCTAAAATTCTTAATGTACCTATCGAAATGTTTAAGAGTGATATATTTGATGTTGTTTCAACTGTTGATTCTAAAAGTCCTTGTTATCTATGTGCTAGAATGAGGAGAGGATATTTGTATAGTAAAGCTAAGGAATTAGGTTGTAATAAAATAGCACTTGGTCATCATTTTGATGATGTTATTGAAACGACCTTACTTTCAATGTTTTATGGTTCTGAGATAAAAACTATGATGCCAAAGCTTCATAGTGATAATTTTGATGGACTTGAATTGATAAGGCCTCTATATTTAGTAAAAGAAGACTCGATTATTTCTTGGAAGAAATTTAATGAACTTACATTTATAAATTGTGCCTGCAGATTTACTGAGGGATGTTCTTTAATAAATGATGGTACAAGTAAAAGAAAAGAAATGAAAGAATTGATTAAGAGTTTGCGAAAACTTAATAAAGATATCGATTATAATATTTTTAAAAGTTTGGATAATGTTAATCAAAATTGTGTTTTAGGAATTAAAAAGGATGGGGTTTATAGTAGCTTTTTGGATGATTATGAACAAAATAAATAATATGTATTTGTTTTTAGCACTACTTATGTTATAATCCTTTATAAGGAGGAGATAGTTATGAAGAATATGTTATGCTTAAAACTATCTTTATTCTTTTTTTAACTTATTATCTTTTTGGTAATAAGTTTTTTTATAGGAGGTAAAATGAAATATAAGAGAATATTACTAAAATTAAGTGGTGAATCTTTAGCTGGTGGTAAGGGCTTTGGAATTGATTTTGATAGGGTTTTGGATATATGCAAAGAGATTTGCGAGATATCTTCTTTGGGTGTAGAAATTGGAATTGTTGTTGGTGGTGGAAATTTCTGGCGTGGAAGATCTAATCAACAAATGGATAGATGTACATCAGATTATATTGGAATGCTTGGTACTACAATGAATGCCCTTGCGGTTGGAGATGCATTTAAACAATTAGGACAGGAAGTTAGAATTCAAACTGGTGTTGAAATGAGACAAATAGCAGAATATTATATAAAAGGAAGAGCTATAAAGCACTTAGAAAAAGGAAGAGTTGTCGTATTTGGATGTGGTACTGGTTCTCCGTTTTTTTCAACAGATACTGCTGCTGCATTAAGAGCTAATGAAATAGGAGCAGATGCTGTATTAAAGGCAACTAATGTAGATGCTATATATACAAAAGATCCTAGAAAGTATGATGATGCTGAAAAAATAGAAGATATTACTTATTTAGAAGTATTGAATAAAAAGATAAATGTTATGGATTCTACTGCTACGACTTTATGTATGGATAATGAGATTCCAATAGTAGTATTTGATATAAATACACATCATAATTTGAAAAAAATTATAGAAGGTGAAAAGGTAGGAACTACGGTTCATAGTTAAAAGCTTAACAAGCTTTTTTTATTTTGTTGTTTTTATTTGCTGTTTTTGTTAGAATGTATTTGGTGATGTTATGGAACAAAAGGAATTAAAACTTGCATTTGAGGCTCTTTTATCAGAAGTAGAAGAAATATGGAGGTTACTTTGACTATGATAATAAAAAGAATATAATTTCTTCTTTGGAGGCGAAAATTAATTCTTCTGATTTTTGGAATGATAGAGAATGTGCAGAGAAGGTTATTAAGGAATTTAACTCTTTAAAATCTGATGTTTCTTTTGCAGAAAAACTTAAAAATAGAATTATTGATAATTTATCAGTAATAGATGATGCAGAGATGATTGATTTTTGTAATGAAGAATATAATGTGGTTGTTTCGCTTTTTGAGGAACTTAGGCTTTCTTCTTTACTTAATGGGTCGTATGATGATAATGATTGCATTATTGATATACATGCCGGTGCTGGTGGAACTGAGTCTTGTGACTGGGTTACTATGCTTTATAGGATGTATGAGAGATATGCTTTTAATAAAGGTTTTAAGTTTGAAATGATTGATTTTTTGCAGGGTGATGAAGCTGGATATAAGAGTGTCTCTTTTCTTTTACGTGGTAAGAATGCGTATGGGTATATGAAGAGTGAAAAAGGGGTTCATAGGCTTATTAGAATTTCACCTTTTGATTCTAATTCGAGAAGACATACTTCTTTTGCTTCTGTAGAAGTAACTCCAGAGGTTAATGATAGTATAAATATTGATTTAAAAGATGAAGATTTAAAAATAGATGTCTATAGAAGTAGTGGAGCGGGAGGACAGTCAGTTAATACTACTGATTCTGCTGTTAGAGTTACACATATTCCTACTAATATTGTAGTTACGTGTCAAAATGAAAGAAGTCAAATTAAAAATAAAGAAAAGGCTATAAGTGTATTAAAAAGTAAGTTATATAAACTTGAGCTTGAATCACAAGAAGCTAAAATTAAATCTTTACAAGGTGATAAGAAGGAAATAAATTTTGGATCTCAAATTAGAACATATACTATGCATCCATATACTTTGGTTAAGGATCATAGAACGAATTATGAGGATGCTAATGTTTTAAAAGTGTTAGATGGCAATTTAGATAAATTTATTGAAGAATATTTAAAAATGATGATTTCAGGAAACTAAAAATAGTTTCTTTTTTATTAGAAAAATGTTATACTTGTAGATAGGAGATGGTACGATGGAAAACAAGAAGGCTTTTACTTTAGTCGAACTTTTAGCAGTTATAACAATTTTAGCAATTATTTTGGCAATAGTAGTTCCTAAGGCTTTTAGATCTATTCAAGATTCTAAAAAAAGAGCATGCAAAATTCAACTAGATTATATTGAAGAAGGTGCGGCTACTTATTTTGCAAAATATAGATATAAGAAGGTTAACGGTTATAAAGATGAGTCTGGTAATGATATGACATATGATCAAGCTTCTAAGGTTACAACTTGTGATGCTGATGGTAAAAATTGTGAGGTTGTAGGTGTTGATATTACTTTGGAACAGATTATTTCTGCTGGTATACTAAAGGGCAAAATTATTAATCCACTTTCTGATGGCAAGGATGCCAATGGCAATGAGGTATCTAAAGAATTTCCGGTTGATACTACTATAGTTAATATTGCTAATGATGATGGCAGCTTAGTTTATAACTTAAAAACTTGTGATGCTCAAAAAGGCTGTGCACCTTTAGTTTGCGAATAATTATATTGTAAATAATTATAAGTTTTGGTAGAATGTATATTATTGAGGAGATGTATTATGGGGAAAATTATTGCAATGGTTAATCAAAAGGGTGGCGTTGGAAAAACAACAACAAGTATTAATTTATCAGCGTCTTTGGGGTATTTAGGAAAGAAAACGTTACTTGTTGATTTAGATCCTCAGGGTAATGCTACTACTGGAGTTGGAATTGATAAGAGTGAGCTTGATGCCTGCGTTTATGATATGTTGGTTGGTAAAAAAAGTATTTATGATGTAACTATTAAAACTAAATTTAAAAATTTGAGTTTGCTTCCAGCTACTATAAATATGGCTGGAATAGAAAGAGAATTTTTGGAATTATCAAAAACAGAAGAAAATTTTTCAAAAGAAGGTCAATTAAAGAAAAATCTTGATTTAGTAAAAGATAAGTATGATTATATTATAATTGATTGTCCACCATCACTTGGTGTACTTACTACTAATGCGTATGTTGCATCAGATTCCGTTATAATTCCGGTACAATGCGAATTTTTTGCTTTGGAGGGTATTACGCAGTTACTTAATGGAATTATGCTTGTACAGAGAAATTTGAACCCAAAATTAGATATAGAAGGTGTTTTATTGACTATGCTTTCTCAAACTAATTTAGGATTAGATGTTGTTGAAGATATAAGGGGTTATTTTAAAGAGAGAGTGTATGATACTATAATACCTCGTTTGATTAGTTTAGCTGAGGCTCCTTCTCATGGGCAACCTATTATGATATATAATCCTAGAAGTAGAGCAACTGAAGCTTATTTAAATTTGGCGAAGGAAGTGATCCAGAGAAATGGAGAATAGAAGAAGATTAGGCAAGGGGTTAGAAGAATTATTTAATATAAATTCACTTAATATTCAAGAACTTGATGAAAATACTAGTTCTGAAGTGACTGATGTTGTTTCAACTGAAATTAAACCTGGTGAGGTTTTTGAAGTACCTGTTGATGAACTTAGACCGAATCCATACCAGCCTCGTGTTAAATTTGATGATGATGCGTTAAATGAATTGGCTGAATCTATAAAGGAACATGGTATATTCCAACCAATTTTGGTTAAAAAGAGTATAAAGGGTTACGATATAATTGCTGGTGAAAGAAGAACTAGAGCTGCTAAATTAGCCGGTTTGGAAAAGGTTCCAGTTATAATTAGAGAAGTAACAGATGAAGAAATGATGCAAGTTGCATTGCTAGAAAATTTACAACGTGAAAACTTAACTGCTATTGAAGAAGCAATGGCATATAAGAACATTATTGATCTTATGCATATTACTCAAGATGATTTGGCACAAAAACTTGGTAAGAGTAGAAGCCATATTACTAATATGCTTGGACTTTTGAGATTGAATGAACATATTCAATCTTTGGTGCTTGATAATTCACTATCTATGGGACATGCTAGGGTACTTAGCAAACTAGATGATTCAGTTAGACAAGAAGAACTTGCTAAAAAGGTTATTGATGAAAAGCTTAGTGTAAGGGAACTTGAAGATTTAGCTACTGGAGAGGTTAAGGCTAAACCTATTATTCAAAGAAAAGAAAAAAATAATGAGTTTGAATATGTTGAAAACTATATGAAAGAAAAATTAGGAACTAAGGTAAAAATAGATAACAGAAAAATGACTATTTCATTTAATAATGAAAGAGATTTAAATAGAATATTGGAAATAATGAATATTAAAATAGAAGATTAGGTGTTTATATGCTAGATTTTATAGTTAAAAATAATATATACAAAGTTGCAATTATAATCTTATTATCATGGCTGGTTTATTTTATCGTTAGGAAGTTTATTAGAATTTCTATGAAAATAAATATCAAACATTTATCTTCAAATGATTCTAACTATAAAAAGAAAGAAACAATAGCAAAATTGTTATCAAATATACTTAAGTATGTTGTTATAATAATAGCTATTCTTTCAATATTACAGGTATATGGTGTAAAGACTACTTCATTTGTTGCTGGTCTTGGTGTTGTTGGCGCTGTTATTGGTCTTGCATTTCAAGATGTACTTAAGGATTTGCTTGCTGGAATATTCATTATAATGGATAATTTATATTTGGTTGGTGATATTGTTAAAATTGGTGATTTTACTGGTGAAGTAATTGAACTTGGACTAAAAACTACTAAGATAAAGGGATTCTCTGGCGAAATAAAAATGTTATCTAATAGAAACATTACTGAAGTTATAAATTATAGTTTGGAAAAGTCTACGTCTATTGTTGATGTTTCAATATCTTATGATCAAGATATTAATAAGGTTGAGGAAGTTTTACTTTCATTAAATGATATAATTTCTAAGAATAAGGATATAATTGGCAAAATAGAACTTTTAGGCGTTCAAGAGCTTGCCGCTTCGTCAGTTGTTTATAGATTTAGTGTTCAAACTAAACCTTCTAAGGCTGCTATTGTTAATAGATATTTGTTAAAATTAGTTAAAGAAACTTTTGATTCTAATAATATAGAAATACCTTATCAAAAGGTTGTGATAATTAATGAGTAATTACACTGTTGGCTCAATAGTTATTATGAAAAAGGCACATCCCTGTGGTGGATTTAGATGGCAAATTTTAAGGGTCGGGGTTGATATTAAGATTAAATGTCTTGAATGTGGTCATATTGTTATGATTAGTCGCCTTGATTTTGAAAAAAGGCTTAAGAAAGTAGAGGTATAGATATGAGATTTAATCCTGAAAAAAAGAAATATATTTCACCGATTTCTTTCTTTTTAATTTTAATAGTAATTGTTATAGCTCTTAGTGTTATATTATCTTTACTTGGTGTACAAGCTGATTACTTAAAGATTAATACTGTTACTAAGGAAGTTGAAAGTACGACATTAGCTGTTGAGTCATTGTTTAGTGTTAGTAGCCTTAGATATATAGTTAGTAATACAATTAATAACTTTGTTGGTTTTTCTCCACTTGCTATGCTTATAGTAGCACTTATTGGCCTTGGTATAGCTGAAAAGTCTGGATATTTAAGGACACTACTTACCATTATAACTAAGAAAATCGATAGAAAAGTTTTGACATTTATTATTATGCTCTTGGGAATATTATCAAGTGTTAGTGATGATTTGGGATTTGTTTTGCTTATTCCTATAAGTGCTTATGTATTTATGTATAATAAACGTAGCCCTTTGGCTGGCATTGTTGCTGCATATGCGGGTATAACTGGTGGATTTGGTATTAATTTATTTGTGAGTGCTATTGATTCAATACTTATAAACTATACTACAATGGCTGCAAATATGCTTGATAAAAATTATGCTATTGCATTATCGTGTACTGTTATAATTATGATAGTTTCTACTATATTGGTTGCTTTGGTTGGCACTTATGTTACTGAAAAGATAATAGTACCTAAACTTGGAAAGTATAAAGGTGATGAAATTGATGAGGATGTAGTTATTTATCAAAGTGATATTCGTGGACTTTTATTTGCACTTATTGCTAATTTAGTTATGGTGTTATTGTTTGCTTATTCTATAATACCTAATCTTCCTGGCTCTGGTATTTTACTTGATATGACTCAAAAAGAATATGTTAACCAGTTATTTGGTACAAATTCTTATGTTACTGAAGGAATAACTTTATTATTCTCATTTTGCTTTGGTGTTTCTGGCTTGTTTTATTCAATTGGTTCTGGTAGAAGAAAAGAAAATAAAGATATAGTTGTTGAATCTGTTGGAAATATTAGTAATATTATTGTTTTGATGTTCTTTGCTTCATTACTTATTTCCTTGTATAGAAGAACTAATATAGGTAATATAATAGTAATTAATCTTATGAACATATTGGATAAAGTTAATTTTGCTTCATTGCCTTTAGTCTTATTATTCTTATTGCTATGTATGATAAGTACTATTTTTGTTAGTAGTAATTCTACTAAATGGTTGCTTATTTCACCAATAGTAGTTCCAATATTTATGAAGGCTAATATATCGCCTGAATTTGTACAAACAGTATTTAGATTTGGAACTTCTATTACTTATGGTTTATCACCATTTATGCCATATTTTGTATTGTTTATTGCGTATATGCAAAAATATAGTAAGGAAACTAAAAAGGTATTTAGTATTAATAGTTGTATTAGAGTTATGGGAATTTATTCTTTTGCATTTTTACTTACTTATTTATTTATTATAGTAGCTTGGTATGTTATTAAGATACCACTTGGTGTTGGAATTTATCCAACTTTATAGGAGGTTTATATGGGTTTAAAAGCTGGAATTGTTGGTTTACCTAATGTTGGTAAATCTACATTATTTAATGCGATTACTAAAAATAAGGTTTTAGCTGCAAATTATCCCTTTGCAACTATTGAACCTAATGTTGGAATGGTTGTGGTTCCTGATAAGAGAGTTGATATTCTAAATGAGATGTATAATCCAAAGAGCTTAGTTAGGGCAACAGTTGAATTTACTGATATAGCTGGTCTTGTTAAAGGAGCGTCTGTTGGTGAGGGACTTGGTAACAAATTCTTGTCACATATTAGAGAAGTTGATGCAATATGTGAAGTTGTGAGAGCATTTGATAATGGTAATATTATTCATGTTGAGGGAAAGGTTGATCCAATTAGAGATATTGAAATTATTAATCTTGAACTTATTTTATCAGATTTAGAAATAGTAAATAATAGAATAGGGAAAATAGAAAAGAAGGCATTAACTACTAAAGACAAAGATTCCTTGCTTGAATTATCTGTTTTAAAAAAATGTTTAGAAGTATTAGAAAAAAATATTTGTCTTAGAAATATATCATTTACTGATGATGAGTCTACAGTTTTAAAATCTTTTAATTTACTTACTAGTAAACCTATTATTTATGTTGCTAATGTAAATGAAGATGAAATATCTTCTGAAAATGATTATGTTAAAGCAATTAGAGAATATGCAGCAAAAGAAAATTCTAAAGTAGTAGTAATTTCTGCTAGGATTGAGGAGGAATTATCTGAACTTGATGATGAAGATAGATTAGCATTTTTATCAGATTTAGGTTTGAAAATGAGTGGACTAGATAAAGTAATTAATGAAACTTATGATTTGCTAGGACTTGCCACTTATTTTACTGCTGGAGCTGATGAGGTTAGAGCTTGGACTTTCAAAAAAGGTATGAAAGCTCCGGAATGCGCTGGTATAATTCATAGTGATTTTGAAAAAGGATTTATTAGAGCAGAGGTTATGAGTTATGATGATTTAATAGCGTGTGGTAGTGAACTCGCTGTTAGAGAAAATGGCAAAGCAAGATTAGAAGGTAAAGAATATGTTATGCAAGATGGTGACATTTGTCATTTTAGATTTAATGTTTAAAAATTAAAAATTTGTTAAAAAAACTATTGCAATATTTATTTTTTATGTGTTATACTGTATATTGAATTAACCTTAAAAAAGGAGTGTATGTAATTTAAAAAAGTATGAATATAATTTTTATAGTTATATTCTTATTTTTTAGTTAACTAATATTTTTCTTTATGAGGCTTTTTCTCTAGTTTAAATATAATAATGGGGTGAAAAGATGAATTATAAACTAAAAAAATTTGGCGATTATAGTGAACGTTTGTCATTTTCAAAAATGAAAAGTTTGGAATTGAAGGATTTGCTAGAAATCCAAAAAAAATCATATGATGAATTCATTACAGTAGGTATAAAAGAAGTATTTGAAGACTTATTTCCAATTGACAGTTTTTCAGGTTCAATGTCACTTGATTTTGGTGATTATTCTTTTGATGCACCTAGATATACTATTAAAGAATGCAAGGATAGACAAACTACATATTCTGCACCACTTAAAGTAGATGCTCGTTTATTTAACCATGAAACAGGTGAAGTAAAAGAACAAGAAATTTTCTTGGGCGATTTGCCTATTATGACTGATACGGGTACATTTATAATCAATGGTGCTGAGAGAGTTATAACTTCTCAATTAGTTAGATCTCCAAGCGTTTATTACAGTAAAACAATAGATAAAAACGGTAGAAGTGTATTTGCTTCTCAAGTTATTCCAAATCGTGGAACATGGCTAGAATATGAAATAGATGCTAGAGATATTATGTATGTACGTATTGATAGAACAAGAAAAGTTCCAGTTACAACTCTATTACGTGCATTTGGTTTATCTTCTAATGAATCTATATTAGAATTGTTTGGTGAGGATGAATATTTAATTAATACTCTTGCTAAAGATTCTACTACAAACACTCATGAAGCATTGATTGAAATATATGAAAAATTGAGACCAGGTGAACCTGCTACTCTTGAAAGTTCTAAGAACCAATTAATCACTAGATTTTTTGACGAGTTTAGATACGATTTGGCTAAGTATGGACGTTACAAATTTAATTTAAAACTTAATATTTGTGATAGACTTTTAAATTCAGTACTTGCTGAGGATATAATTGTTGATGGTAAGACAGTTGTTTCTAAGGGAACTTTGATTACAAAAGAAATATTAGAAAATATCCGCCCTATTTTTGAAAACGGTTATGGTGTAGTTGAAGCTACTATTAATGAAGAACTTGATACATATAATAAAGTTCAAATTGTTAAGGTATATTCTAATACTGTGAAAGATAAAGTTATTAAAATTATTGGTAATGATTATACGTGTGATGTTAAACGCCTTACTATTTCAGATGTATATGCTTCAATTTCATATTATTTAAATTTATTAAATGGTGTTGGTAGCACTGATGAAATAGATCACTTATCTAATCGTCGTTTACGTCAAGTTGGTGAATTATTACAAAACCAATTTAGAATTGGTATTTCTCGTATGGAAAGAGTTATACGTGAACGTATGACTACTCAAGATATTGAAACTGTAACTCCTAAGACATTAATTAACATTAGACCGGTTACTGCTACTATAAAAGAATTCTTTGGAAGTAGTCAGTTGTCTCAATTCATGGATCAAACTAACCCGATTGCAGAGTTAGCAAATAAACGTAGACTTTCTGCATTAGGACCAGGTGGATTATCTCGTGATAGAGCTGGTATGGAAGTTCGTGACGTTAACGCTAGTCACTATGGTCGTATTTGCCCAATCGAATCACCAGAAGGCGCTAATATCGGTTTGATTACTAACTTAGCAAATTATGCTAAAGTAGATGAATATGGATTTATTATGACTCCTTATTATAAAGTTGTAGAGGGAAAAATAACTGATGAAATAGATTATCTTACTGCTGGTGAAGAGTTCGATTATATAATTTCACAAGCAACAGCAAATATCGGAGAAGATTCTAAGATTTTGGATTCAAAAGTTGCTGCTCGTTATCGTGGAGAAAATATAATGGCTGATCCTATGAAAGTTAATTATATAGATGTTTCACCTCAACAAATAGTATCAGTTACTACAAGCTGTATTCCATTCCTAGATCACGATGATGCTACTCGTGCACTTATGGGTGCAAACATGCAACGTCAAGCTGTACCTTTATTAAAAGCTGAATCTCCAATTGTTGGAACTGGTATAGAATATGTAGCTGCTAAAGATAGTGGTGTAGTTGTAATTGCTAAAGCTGATGGTGTAGTTGATTACGTTGATGCTAAGAAGATAGTAGTTAAGAATGCTAAAGATAAAGATGTATATTATTTAGGAAATTTTGAAGAATCAAATGCAGGTTCTTGTTATAATCAAACACCTATTGTTCATGTTGGTGACAAAGTTAAGATGGGACAAATTTTAGCTGATGGACCAAGTACTGATAAAGGTGAATTAGCATTAGGTAAAAACATGGTTGTAGCATTTATGACATTTAATGGTTATAACTATGAAGATGCTGTTATATTAAATGAAAGATTAGTTAAAGAAGATGTATATACTTCAATTCATATTGAAGATTATGAAATACAATGTAGAGATACAAAATTAGGACCAGAAGAAATAACTAGAGATGTTCCTAATATATCAGAGGAATCTAGAAAGAATTTGGATGCTAATGGTATTATTAGAATAGGTACTGAAGTTAAAGAAGGAGACATTCTTGTTGGTAAAGTTACTCCAAAAGGAATGGTTGAGCTTACTTCAGAAGAAAAATTGTTACATGCAATATTTGGAGAAAAAACTAGAGAAGTTCGTGATACTTCATTAAGAGTTCCACATGGAGCTGATGGTATAGTTCACGATGTTAAAGTGTTTACTAGAAAAGAAAATGATGAATTACCTGCAGGTGTTTCTAAAGTAATTCGTGTATATATAATTCAAAAGAGAAAGATTCAAGTTGGCGACAAGATGTCTGGACGTCATGGTAATAAGGGTGTTGTTTCACTTATATTACCTAGCGAAGATATGCCATATTTACCAGATGGTACACCAGTAGATATTATGCTTAACCCACAAGGTGTTCCATCTCGTATGAACATTGGACAAATTTTGGAATTACATTTGGGATGGGCTGCTAAAAAATTAGGTATTAAGGTAGCTACTCCAGTATTTGATGGCGCTACTGTAAGTGAAGTTAATCAACTCCTTAAAGATGCCGGAGTAGATGATGATGCTAAAACTGTTCTTTATGATGGACGTACTGGTGAACCATTTGAAAATAGAATAACTGTTGGCGTTATGTACTTCTTGAAATTGCATCACATGGTTGATGATAAATTACATGCTCGTAGTACAGGACCTTATTCATTAGTTACTCAACAACCTCTTGGTGGTAAAGCACAATTTGGTGGACAACGTTTTGGAGAAATGGAAGTTTGGGCATTATATGCATATGGTGCTGCTCATACATTACAAGAAATTTTGACAGTAAAATCAGATGATGTTATTGGACGTGTTAAAGTATATGAAGCAATTGTTAAAGGTAAGCCAATACAAGAGGCAGGTATACCTGAAAGCTTTAGAGTTTTAATTAAAGAATTCCAAGCATTAGGGTTAGATATTAAATTAATTGATAAAGATAATAATTGTATAGATTTTAAAGAACTTGAAGAAAATGAGGATTCTGCAGGTTCAATAGATGATATAGAAGTTAAATTAAGCGAAAAAGTTGATGTACCAGAGCCAAGTGATCCTGATGATAATTATGAAGAAGATGAATTTGACGATGATGATGATTCTTTAGATGATTTAACTGATGAGGATTTTGAAAATGATATGGATGAAGGATTTGAAGGGGGCGAAGAATAATGGATGCTAGTAGATTTGAAGGTTTAAAAATCGGTATTGCTTCTCCTGATATGATCAGGGAGTGGTCACATGGTGAAGTAAAGAAACCAGAAACAATTAACTATCGTACATTAAAACCAGAACGTGATGGTTTATTCTGTGAAAGAATATTTGGTCCAACTAAGGATTTTGAATGTTCTTGTGGTAAATATAAAAGACTTCGCTACAAAGATGTAGTTTGTGATAGATGTGGAGTTGAAGTTACTCATTCTAAAGTTAGACGTGAAAGAATGGGACACATTGAGCTTGCAACTCCTGTCTCTCATATTTGGTTCTTTAAAGGTGTTCCATCTCGTATGGGATTAGTACTAGATATGTCTCCTCGTGATCTAGAAGAGGTACTTTACTTTGTATCATATGTAGTTTTGGATCCAGGAACTGCTCCTCTAGAGAAAAAGCAAACATTATCTGACAAAGAATATCGTGCATATTATGAAAAATATGGTGATTCATTCAGAGTTGGAATGGGTGCTGAGGCTATTAAGGAATTATTAAAAGAAGTAGATTTACAAAAAGATTTAGATGAATTGAAAGCAGAATTAGAAACTGCAGTTGGTCAAAAGAGAGTTCGTTTAATTAAGAGATTAGACGTTGTAGATGCTTTCTTAAAATCTGGTAATAAACCAGAATGGATGATAATGGATGTTATTCCAGTTATCCCACCTGAGTTAAGACCTATGATTCAACTAGATGGTGGTAGATTTGCAACTAGTGATTTAAATGATTTATACAGAAGAGTAATTAATAGAAATAATCGTTTGAAGAAATTATTAGAGTTAGGTGCTCCTTCTATTATTGTTCAAAACGAAAAACGTATGCTTCAAGAAGCAGTAGATGCTTTATTTGATAACGGTAGACGTGGTAGAAGTGTTACTGGTGCAGGTAACCGTGCTCTTAAATCAATTAGTAGTATGTTAAAGGGTAAACAAGGACGTTTCCGTCAAAACTTATTAGGTAAACGTGTTGACTACTCTGGGCGTAGTGTTATCGTTGTTGGACCAGATTTGAAAATGTATCAATGTGGTATTCCAAAAGAAATGGCTCTTGAATTATTCAAACCACATATTATAAAAGGATTGGTAGAAAAAGATATAGCACATAATATCAAAGCAGCTAAGAGATTAATTGAAAATCAAGATGAAAGAGTATGGGATGTTGTTGAAGAGGTTATTACTGAACATCCAGTATTACTTAACCGTGCTCCTACATTGCATAGACTTGGTATTCAAGCATTTGAACCTAAGTTGGTTAGTGGTAAGGCTATTAGACTTCATCCATTAGTTTGTACAGCATTTAATGCAGACTTTGATGGTGACCAAATGGCAGTACACGTTCCACTTTCAGAAGAAGCTCAAGCAGAAGCTAGAATTCTTATGTTAGGTGCTAATAATATATTGAAACCATCTGATGGTAAACCAATAGTTACACCAGGACAAGATATGGTTTTAGGAAATTACTATATAACTATGGAAAAAGCTGGATTACCAGGTGAAGCTAGAGTATTTAAAAATTCTAATGAAGCAATTCTTGCTTATAATCGTAAAGAAATTACATTACATACACGTATTGTTTTACCAGTAAACTCATTTAAACATAAATTATTTACTGATACACAAAAAGATAAATATTTAATAACTACACCAGGTAAATTAATATTCAATGAAATATTACCAGATTCATTCCCATTTATTAATGAACCTACAAATGATAATATTGAGAATATTACTCCAGATAAGTACTTTATTTCATATGGAGAGAATATTCCTGAGATAGTTAAGAATATGCCTATAACAAAAGCATTTAACAAGAATACTTTGGAATCTATTATTGCTCAAATATTTAAACGTTATAAGACTACTGAAACTTCTGTAATGCTTGATAAGTTAAAGGATTTAGGATTTAAGTATTCTACTATAGCTGGTATATCTATAGCTGTTAGCGATATATCTCCAAGTAAACAGAAAAAACAAGTTCTTGAAGAAAGCACAGCTTTAGTTAACCAACTTCAAAAACAATTTGATCGTGGTTTGATTACTGAAGAAGAAAGATTCAATAGAACAATAGCTGTTTGGACAGAGGCTAGAAATAAAATTCAAAAAGAACTTGAAGAAATAGCTAAAAAAGAAGTAGACAATCCAATATTTATAATGATGAACTCTAAAGCTCGTGGTAATATCTCTAACTTTACTCAGTTAGCTGGTATGCGTGGATTGATGCAAAAGCCAAATGGACAACCAGTTGAAATTCCAGTTACATCTTCATTTAGTGAAGGTTTAACAGTGTCTGAATTCTTTATTTCAACACATGGTGCTCGTAAAGGTAGTGCCGATACAGCATTAAAGACTGCAGATTCAGGATATTTGACTCGTCGTTTAGTTGATGTTGCACAAGATGTAATTGTTAAAGAAGAAGATTGTGGAACAATGCAAGGTGTTGTTGTTCGAGAATTCTTTGATGAGAAAGCTGGAACAGTTATTGAATCATTATATGATAGAATTTTAGGACGTTATACTAGTAAACCAGTAGTACATCCAGAAACTAAAGAAGTAATTGTTGATAAAGACGTATTAATTAATGAACCACAAGCTGAAAAGATTGTTAAGGCTGGAGTTAAAGAAGTTGAAATTAGAAATATTTTAACTTGTAAAACTAAACACGGTGTATGTACAAAATGTTATGGACGTAACTTGGCAACAGGAAATCTTGTTGAAACTGGTGAAGCAGTTGGTATTATGGCTGCTCAATCTATCGGTGAACCAGGTACTCAGTTAACAATGCGTACATTCCATACTGGTGGTGTTGCTGGAGATGATATCACTCAAGGTTTACCAAGAGTTCAAGAATTGTTTGAATCTCGTAATCCTAAAGGTAAAGCTACTATAGCTGAAATTAATGGTAAGATTACTAAGATTGATGAAGTAAACGGTAAATTTAAAATCGATATTACTAACGATGTTGAAGTTAAAGAACATGTTACTAATTACGGCGCTAAATTACGTGTTGCTGTTGGTGATGAAGTTCAAGCTGGTGATCAATTAACTGAAGGTGCTATTAGTCCTAAAGAATTACTTGCTGTTACTGACCCAATTACTGTTCAAGAATATATTTTGAAAGAAGTTCAACGTGTATATTGTTCACAAGGTGTTGGTATAAGCGATAAACATATTGAAGTAATTGCTAGAAGAATGATTGGTAAAGTTAGAATAGTTGATTCTGGTGATACTACATTCTTACCTGGTACTTTGGTTTCAACTGCTGCTTATACTGAAGGTAACAAAGATGTAATCTTAGCTGGAAAACGACCTGCTACTGGTAGACCAGTTATATTAGGTATTACTAAAGCTTCTCTTGAAACTGATTCATTCTTATCAGCTGCATCATTCCAAGAAACTACTAGAATCTTAACTGATGCTGCAATTAAGGGTAAGATAGATCACTTAGAAGGATTAAAGGAAAATGTTCTTCTTGGTAAGTTAATACCTGCTGGTACAGGAGCTAGGCAGTATAAAGACATAGATTTTGAGTTAAAAATGGGTCTTTTAGATGAGGAACCAATAGAAGCTCTTGAAGATGAACTTATGGACTAAGTTCATCTTTTTTTCATATATTTTTATAGGTGACTTTATGAAAATATTAGGTGTATTGGGGAAAAATAATAATTCTTCTATTGTTTATGATAAAAAATATTTAAGATGTTTTAAGAATATTAATGTTATTGGAATATTTCCTTGGAGTGATTACTCAATTTGTGATGCTTATTTTATACAGGGTGGTAAAAATGTTGAGAAATGGTTTTTTGATGTAATTGAATACGCCGTTAAAAATAATAAACCTATACTTGGTATATGTCTTGGGTGCCAGGTATTGGGTTTATACGGTGATTCTAATGCTTCTTTGAAGCAAGTAAATAATCATAATCAAACAAATCATATGGTTTATTTTGAAAAGAATTCGTTCTTATATGATTTATATGGTGCATCTTCTCTTGTCAATAGTAAACATTATGAAGCAATAAATAGATTGTCTAATTTATTTCAGGTAATAGCATATTCAAGGGATGGTGTGATAGAAGCTATACAGTATAAGGATAATACTAAATTTATAGTTGGATTGCAGTGGCATCCTGAGGAGATGCAATATATGTACAAGATTTTTGACATTTTTTTAAGCAAGATTTGAAAGTTTATTGACTTTTTGCTTTATCATGATAAACTTAATTTAGGGTGATTTTATGAATCAAAGAGGATGGAGTTTATCTTCATATATTGGATATGCTGTTTTACTTCTTATATTTGTGCTTGTAATAGCGTTTAATGTTATTAAACTTAATAATAGAGGAGTAGTTGATATAGATTCTAATGGTGGTACCATTATGAATGGTGAAAATAATGTTTCTGACTATTCTTCTGCTGAGAAGGCTGTAGTAGATGCATTAAAGGGATATAGAGCAGATAAATATAAGAAGAAGCACTTAAATGATTCTATTGTGGTAACTGTTAATGAGTTAGTTGATGGTGGTTATTTGAAAAAATTAGTACTTAATGGGGCAGTTTGTACAGGGTATGGTATTATTTCAAATAGTGATGGTATAAACTATGATTATGAATCATATATTAGATGTGGTGAATATACTACTAATGGATATACATCTAGTCTAGATAAGTAAGATAAATTCTTACTTTTTTTATTGACATTATATTTTATCAGTGATATATTATAGAAGTTAGTAAATAAAGTTTTAGTTTGCCTAAAACTTATATTTATTGGATGATTGACACACCTGGTTGTGTGCAAAGAAAGGATGGTATAATATATGGCTACAATTAACCAACTTGTTAGAAGTGGTAGAGGTAAAAAATACCGTAAACCAAAGGCTCCAGCACTTAATAGTGGTTTTGATAGTTTGAAGAGAAAACAAACTGATCAAACTTCACCACAAAAACGTGGAGTATGTACTCGTGTTGGAACAATGACTCCAAAGAAGCCAAACTCTGCATTACGTAAGTATGCTCGTGTTCGTTTAAGTAATGGTATGGAAGTAACTTGTTATATTCCAGGTATTGGACATAACTTACAAGAGCACAGTGTCGTACTAATTCGTGGTGGACGTGTTAAGGACTTAATCGGTGTTCGTTATCACATTATTCGTGGAACACTTGATACAGCAGGCGTTCAAAATCGTATGCAAGGACGTTCTAAATATGGTGCTAAAAAACCAAAAGCAAAAAAATAATATAAGAAGGAGGAATTACGCATGAGAAAAAGACGTGCAGTTAAGCGTGATGTTCTACCAGATCCAATTTATAATTCAAAGGTTGTTACTAAGTTAATAAACCAAATTATGAATGATGGTAAAAAAGGAACAGCACAAACTATATTGTATAAGGCTTTTGACATAGTTAAAGAAGAAACTGGAGAAGATCCTAATGTAGTATTCGAAAAAGCTTTAGAGAATATTAAACCAGCACTTGAAGTTAAATCTCGTCGTGTAGGTGGTGCTAATTACCAAGTACCTATCGAAGTAAGAGAAGACAGAAGTCAAGCTTTAGGATTAAGATGGTTAGTAAATTATGCTAGATTAAGAGGCGGAAAAGGTATGGCTGAAAATCTTGCAAATGAAATAATGGATGCAGCAAAAGGTGTTGGTGCAGCTGTTAAAAAACGTGAAGATACACATAAAATGGCAGAAGCTAATAAGGCATTTGCTCATTATCGTTGGTAGGAGGAAAATATGGCTCGTGAATATAGCTTAGAAAGAACTCGTAACTTCGGTATCATGGCTCACATTGATGCTGGAAAAACTACTACAACTGAACGTATTTTATTCCATACAGGTAAAATTCATAAAATTGGAGAAACACATGATGGTGCTTCTCAAATGGACTGGATGGCTCAAGAACAAGAACGTGGTATTACTATCACTTCCGCAGCTACTACCGCTTATTGGAAAAAACACAGATTTAATATAATTGATACTCCAGGACACGTAGATTTTACTGTTGAAGTATCAAGAAGTTTAAGAGTACTAGATGGTGCAGTTGCACTTATAGATGCTCAAGCAGGTGTTGAACCTCAAACAGAAACAGTTTGGAGACAGGCATCTGAATTTAAAGTACCTCGTATCATTTTTGCAAATAAAATGGATAAGTTAGGTGCAGATTTTAACTTTAGTTTGAAATCAATTAAAGATAGATTAGGTGTTAATTACGCTGCTATTGAATGGCCAATAGGTGCTGGTGATGAATTAACTGGTATTATTGATATCATCAATAGAAAAGCTTATCAATATGATGGAAAACCTGAAGAAAATCCAACAGAAATTGAAATTCCAGCTGATCTTAAAGATTTAGTTGAAGAAAAACGTAATGAATTAATAGAAAAAGTAGTTGAATTTGATGATGCTATTATGGAAAGTTATCTTGAAGGTAATGAAATATCTATTGATGACATCAAAAAATGTATTCGTAAAGGAACATTGGCTGCTGAATTCTTCCCAGTTATGTGCGGATCTGCATATAAAAATACTGGTGTTAAATTATTACTTGATGCAGTTGTTGATTATTTACCTGCTCCAACTGATATTGCTTCAATTAAAGGTGTTGATTTAGATGGTAATGAAATTGTTAGACATCCATCTGATTCAGAACCATTTGCAGCATTAGCATTTAAAGTTATGACTGATCCGTTTGTTGGTAAATTAACTTTCTTTAGAGTATATTCTGGACATTTGTCTAGTGGCTCATATGTTCTTAATGCAACTAAGGATGTAAAAGAAAGAGTTGGACGTATACTTCAAATGCATGCTAATAACCGTACAGAAATATCTGAAGTTTATGCAGGTGATATAGCAGCAGCAGTTGGTTTAAAAAATACTACTACTGGTGATACATTGTGTGATGAAAAATCTGCATGTATATTGGAATCTATGGAATTCCCAGAACCAGTTATCGAACTTACTGTAGAACCAAAATCAAAAGCTGACCAAGATAAAATGGGAATAGCTTTACAAAAACTTGCTGAAGAAGATCCAACATTTAGAGCTTCTACAAATCATGAAACTGGTCAAACTATTATAGCTGGTATGGGTGAACTTCACCTTGATATAATTGTTGATCGTATGAAACGTGAATTTGGCGTTGAAGCTAACGTTGGTCAACCACAAGTTTCTTATCGTGAAACATTAACTCAAACTGGAGAATGTGAAGGTAAGTATATTAAACAATCTGGTGGACGTGGACAATATGGACACGTATGGATTAAATTCGAACCAAATCCAGATAAAGGATATGAATTCGTTGACGCAGTTGTTGGTGGTGTTGTTCCACGTGAATACATTCCAGTAACTGATAAAGGACTTCAAGAAGCTATGCAAACAGGTGTATTAGCTGGATTCCAAATGATAGATGTAAAAGCAACTTTATTTGATGGTTCTTATCATGATGTCGATTCATCTGAAATGGCATTTAAAATTGCAGCATCTATGGCTTTAAAAGAAGCTAAAAATAAATGTAAACCTGTATTACTAGAACCAATTATGAAAGTTCAAGTTATAGTACCAGATGAATATCTTGGAAACGTAATGGGTGATATCACATCAAGAAGAGGTAGACCTATGGGACAAGAATCTCGTGGAAATGCATTAGCAATAGATGCTATGGTACCACTTGCTGAAATGTTTGGTTATGTTACAAGTTTACGTTCAAATACACAAGGTAGAGGAAACTTTACAATGGTATTTGATCATTATGAAGAAGTTCCACGTAATATTGCAGAAGAAATTATCAAGAAAAATGGTGGACAAAACTAATATAAAGTACTTGCAAAAATGTTAAGTATTAGATAAAATATATATGTATTAAATTAAAGGAGGAAATTATAAAATGGCAAAAGAAAAATTTAACCGTTCTAAACCACATGTTAATATTGGTACAATTGGTCACGTTGACCATGGTAAAACAACTTTAACAGCTGCTATTACTAAAGTTATGCATGACAAAGGTATGGCAGAATTCTCTGACTATGCTGCTATCGATAAAGCACCAGAAGAAAGAGAAAGAGGTATTACAATTAATACTTCTCACGTAGAGTATGAAACAGAGAAACGTCACTATGCACACGTTGACTGTCCAGGACATGCTGATTATGTTAAAAACATGATTACAGGTGCTGCTCAAATGGATGGTGCAATACTAGTTATTGCTGCTACTGATGGACCAATGGCTCAAACTCGTGAACATATCTTATTATCACGTCAAGTTGGAGTACCTAAAATGGTAGTATTCATGAACAAATGTGATATGGTTGATGATCCAGAATTACTTGATTTAGTTGAAATGGAAATTCGTGAATTATTAAACGAATACAATTTCGATGGAGATAACACTCCAATAATTCGTGGTTCTGCTCTTAAAGCTCTTGAAGGAGATCCAAAATATGTTGAATCTATTAACCAATTAATGGATGCTGTTGATACATGGATTGATACTCCAGTTAGAGACACTGATAAACCATTCTTAATGTCTATTGAAGACGTATTTACTATCACAGGACGTGGTACAGTTGTTACTGGTCGTGTTGAAAGAGGTCAATTAAAACTTAACGATGAAGTTGAAATCGTTGGTATTAAAGAAACTAAGAAAACTGTTGCAACTGGTATTGAAATGTTTAGAAAACAACTTGATTATGCAGAAGCAGGAGATAATGCTGGTGTATTATTACGTGGTATTTCTCGTGAAGATGTTGAACGTGGTCAAGTATTAGCTAAACCAGGATCAGTTACACCACATGTTAAATTCAAGGCTGAAGTTTATGTATTAAGTAAAGAAGAAGGAGGAAGACATACACCATTCTTCTCAAATTACCGTCCACAATTCTACTTCAGAACAACAGATATCACTGGTGTTATTGAATTACCACAAGGTGTTGAAATGGTTATGCCAGGAGATAATGTAACTATGACAGTTGAATTAATTGCTCCTATCGCTATCGAAAATGGAACTAACTTCTCAATTCGTGAAGGTGGTAGAACAGTTGGTGCTGGTGTAGTTTCTGAAATTCTTCAATAAAAGATGAGTCGAAAGACTCATTTTTTTTGTAAATATAGTGTATATATTTTAAATATTGTATTTTAAATATTATATTTTGTGGTTATTATATAATTGGTGATGATTATGGCTGAAGAATCTCAAAAAAAATATGAAGAATTATTAAATGGTATGCAACAATTTTTATATGGTTCTAGTGAAAAAGCTGCAGGGGTTACTCTTATATCTGGATTAATTGAATCAGAGTATTTTGAAAATCATTCTACTCATGAAATGGAAGAAAAATCAACTATTTATATAGATAAACTTAATCAAGCTTGTAGTATGGCCTTCTTTGGCTTTTCTTCTCAATATAGTAGAGCTTTAAAATCTGATACTATTGGTAATAGAGTTAATGATAATAGTACTTATTCTAATGTTGTTAAGCTGTTGGCTGAACGAACTGATAAATTTAATACGTATAAGTATTCCATTAATGATGAAAAATGGTTGCTTGGAAAACTTCAAGAGTTGGATACTGTTGTTGATGAATCAAAGCGTGATGAGATGTTATTGCAACTTCCTGAGGTTATAATAACTCCTTCGGATGTTAAATTTTCTCCTGAGGTTACTTCACTTTTATGCAAATATGATATTCCAGTTCAAAGAGTAGGTAAGGCGAAACAGGAAGATTCACTTAGTTTGGGTGATGCTGTTCATTACGATAGATTTACTACTGAACAAGAGATAATGCAAAATTTGAATTTTATGAATGCAGTTTCTCAAATAGATGTTCTTATGGGAGAAAGTAAAATTATTAAACAAAGACGAATTCAAAAGCGAAAAATAGAAAAACTTGAGAGTGGTACTTTTGAACTTCAATCAAATGAAGCTATTGATTATATTTTAAATTCTGTTGAAGACATGTATAAGAATTATGATCAAACTACATATGAACATATTCAAGGAATGAAAAAAATTATTCCAACATTAGATTCTGGCCTTTCTCCTGATCAGAAATTATCAGATGCTGAAAAGAAACGATTGGAACAAATGGTTGTTTTGCATGATATTGGTAAACTAGTCATACCAAAAGGAATTTTGGCTAGTACTAATGGTCTTGATGCTGATCAGAGATCTATAATGAATATGCATGTTATGATGGAAAATGCTGCTTTATTTGATAATGATGCAATTAATGAAATTCTTAGTTATGCTTTAAATCATCATGCTGGATATGATAAAAATAAAATTGAAAATTCAAAAACTGATAGTAATTCAGTTACAATTTCAAATATAGGTTATGGTGATAGTAAGATTTCTGATCATTCAAATGATAGATTAGTAGAAATGCTTCATGTTTTGGATGTATATAATGCATTGAGTGCTGATAGGCCATATAAAAAGGGTATGCCTCATGAACAAGTTGTAGAGATAATGAAAAAAGATGTTGAGGCTGGTAAAATGAATCCTCAATATGTACAAAGCTTATTAGCAGGTGTTGAGCTTGAAAATAATGTTAGAAAGATTGCTTAGTGGAGGTTATTATGAATAAATTTAATATAATGACAGAAGATCAAGTAGTTTTATCATATTTGAATTGTTATGATTCTATTGAAGAAGAAGAAATACGTTCTTGTACTTCATTATTTGAAACCTTGAAGGAAAATAAATTGGAAATTGGTAATTATGCTGAAAATGGATTTATAAAACGTGGAGTTAAGGTAAAAGCTGCTGTTAAAAAATATAGAGCTATAAATACATATGATATTAGTCAATCAATTCGTATGTATACAGATTTGAAAGATTTGTTATTTGTTAAATCTTTAACTACTTTATCTAATGTTTTGCCTTATCTTTCTACTGATGATAGATTTTGCTTGACTACTATGTTTAGAGGAATGTCTGAATTAAAGCGAGGAATTGGACAATCACTTGAAATTGATGGTCAGAAGATATTCCCTATTTATAATTATAAAGAAAGTGAAACAAAAAAGACTCTTGTTAAAAAACAATAAGAGTCTTTTATAATTTGAAATCTTCGTCTATTTTGTCAAATAACATTTTTTCTTTTTGACGAGTTATTTTAGCAATAATCATATTTGGAAATATAGATATAGCTTTATTATATTTTATTACTGTGTCATTGTAGTAGTTTTGACATCCTTCTATATATCCTTCTGTTTCATCGAGATTTTCTACAAGCTTTTGTAATTCATCATTTTCTCTAAATGTTTTTGAATATTTTTCTTTATAATTATATAATTCTGCAATGTATTCTTTTAATTTTCTATTTAATTCAAAACTTGATAGTTTTTTTGATTTAAGTTCGGATAATTCTTTAAAGGGTTCTTCTCCTTTAAAAGTATTTTTTATTATGTTACCAATGTTGTTTAGAGTATCAAATTCATTCCTTATTAATGTGTTCATATTGTTCTCTGCTTCTTGAAGTTTGAATTTTAGTTTTTGGTAATTATTATATACTATTATTATCCAAATTAGTATTAACGTTATTACTATTAGAGATATACATGTTATTATTATAAGATCCATGACTACACCTACCTTATATAAAAATTATAGCAAATAAAAAAGGATGTTTCAATCCTTATTATGTGTTTGGTATTATTCCTTTATTGTAATTTATAGCTTCATCAAATTCTGCGTAATCGAAGTATATCATTTTAATTAGATACCATTTTCCAGTTTGTGGATCACTCATTACTAAATGATCTCTTCCTGCTGCTTCTATTATTCCTGTGAATACTTTGTCTCTCCATTCGGTTGCGTCTGGAAATGTAGCGTAAATTTTTGCAAGTTTTCCTCTATTTAATCTTAAAATATTTTCGATATATGATTGCTCATAATCTATATCTTCTCCACTTGTAGGAGGGATGTTGTAGTTGTTTGAAAAATAATTTGGCTCTTGGGAAATGCTTGAATTTGTTGAATTTTGCCTATTTTGGCTTTGATATTTCCCGGGAAATGAAGTGTTTGGGAAATAATTTTCGTTCATTTTATCATTCCTTTCTTGTCATTAAATTATATAAAAAAAAATAAATTTTATTCTTATTTTTCTAAAAAAATATTTTTCTATTTTCTCAATTATTTTTTAGTGTTATACTATTTATGGGAGATGATATAATGTCAAAAATTATAGATGTAAAAGGTAGAGAAGTATTAGACTCTAGAGGAAATCCTACAGTTGAAGTAGATGTAGTTCTAGAAAATGGAATTGTAGGAAGAGCAATGGTACCTTCAGGTGCTTCTACTGGTGAAAGAGAAGCTTTGGAACTTAGAGATGGTGGAACTCGCTTTATGGGCAAAGGTGTTTTGAAAGCTGTTTCTAATGTAAACGGCCCATTGAGAGATTTAGTTATCGGAATGGATGCCTCTGATCAGAAAGCATTAGATTACGCTATGATAGAATTAGATGGAACACCAACAAAGTCAAAATTTGGTGCTAATGCTATACTAGGTATATCTATGGCTGCATTAAGAGCAAGTGCCCTTGATGCTAAAAAACCATTATATAAATATGTATCTGAAAAATTTGGAAACGGTGAAATGTCTGAACCAAGACCAATGATGAATATTATTAATGGTGGAGCACATGCTGATAATAAGCTTGATTTCCAAGAATATATGATTATTCCAATGGCTGATACAATTCATGATAGAGTTAGAATAGGAGCAGAAGTATTTCATAATTTAAAAAGTGTTTTGAAATCTAAAGGTCTCGTTACTAGTGTTGGTGATGAAGGTGGTTTTGCACCAGATTTAGATTCAAATAGTGAAGGATTTGAACTTATTATGGAAGCTATTAAAAAAGCAGGTTATGAACCAGGCAAAGATGTATGCATGGCTATTGATGTTGCTGCTTCTGAATTCTATAAAAATGGTAAATATGAGTTAGTTGGTGAAGGTAGAAGCTTGACTACTGAAGAATTAATCGAATATTATGAAGAATTAGTTAATAAATATCCAATTATTTCAATTGAAGATCCAGTTGATGAAAATGATTGGGAAGGATTTAGATTAGTTACTGAAAGAATTGGTGATAGAATTCAATTAGTAGGTGATGATTTATTTGTTACAAATAAGGCTTGCTTACAAATGGGAATTGATAAGCATGCAGGTAATGCAATACTATTAAAAGTTAATCAAATTGGTACTATTACTGAAACATTAGAAACAATTGAACTTGCTAGAAGTCATGGCTATTCTACAGTTATTTCACATAGATCTGGTGAAACTGAGGATACTACTATTGCTGATTTAGCAGTTGGATTAAACTTGGGTCAAATTAAAACTGGTTCTATGTCTAGAACAGATCGTATTTGTAAGTATAATCAATTAATGAGAATTGAAGAAGAATTAAGTAATAATTAATTCTTTTTTTATTATATAATTATTGAAAAAAAGTTTTTAATATGTTAGACTATTATTGTTATTTTAAGGATGTGAATGTATGAAAACATTATTAATAGTTATATCTGTTTTACTTATAGTTATCGTTTTACTTCAAAGTGGTAAGGCTGAAAGTACAGGGGCATTAATGGGTGGAAATTCAGATTTGTTTTCAAATAGAAAAGAACGTGGTGGAGAACTTTTTATCACTCGTTTGACTTATGGCTTAGGATTTGCCTTCATAATTGTAAGTTTTCTTATTAGATAGTGTAAACTTATATAAAAAAGACTTAATATTAAGTCTTTTTTGTTTTATAATATATCTAGAATGGGTGATAAGATGAAAGATAGAGTATTACAGTTGTTGTCTAGTAATGACGCTTTAACAGTTGAAGAAATTTCAAATAGTTTAAGTATTTCTAATTCTAGCGAAGTAAAAGAATTAATGAATGTGCTAAATGAGTTAGAATCTGACTTTACTTTGTATAGAAGTAATAAGAATAAATATATGCTGTTTGAAAAGTGCCATTTGCAAAGAGGTGTTTTACACGTAACTAAGAAAGGGTATGGCTTTTTAGAAGCTTTTATGCTTGATGATGATATATATATTGACTTTTCCAATATGAATGGTGCGATAGATGGAGATACAGTTATTGTTGAACCAATTTTATATAAGGGTAAAACTGAAGGAAGAGTAGTTCGTATAGTTAAACGTGAATTAAAAGAATTTGTCGGCGAATATGTTTCTGTAAAAAAGGGTAGAGGAAGACTTAAATTGGATGATTCTAAAGTAAAGATATACATAGAAATAGATAAGTCTGATAGTATGAATGCAGTTGATGGTCATAAAGTTGTTGTTAAGACTATTAAGCAGATTGATAAAAATAAGTATAAAGGTAAAGTAATTAAGATAATAGGTCATAAGGATGATCCAGGTATAGATATTTTATCAGTTGCTTATAAGTATGGAATTAATCCTGTTTTTCCTGAAGAGGTAATTGAACAATTGAAGGATATTCCTTCATCTGTTTTAGAAAATGAACTTGCTGGAAGAAGAGATTTAAGAGATCAAGTTATTTTTACAATAGATGGTGCTGATACAAAGGATATTGATGATGCAGTATCTATTAAACAATTAGAAAATGGTAATTATGAATTAGGTGTTCACATAGCAGATGTTAGTTATTATGTTAAAGAGAATACTCCCATTGACCAGGAAGCTTGTGAAAGAGGTACAAGTGTGTATTTAGTTGATAGTGTAATTCCAATGCTACCACATGAATTGTCTAATGGAATTTGTTCTTTGAATGAGGGTGAAGATAGGCTTGCTATGTCATGTGTTATGGAAATTGATTCTAATGGACATACAGTTAACTATGAAATATTTGAAAGTGTAATTAGAAGCCGAAAAAAAATGACTTATTCTGCTGTTAATTCTATTATTGAAAATGATGTAGTGCCTGATGGATATGAAGATTTTGCAGATGATTTAAAATTAATGAATAAATTAGCTAAAATACTTAGAAAGTATAAAGAAAGTAGAGGATATATTGAATTTGACTCATCTGAACCTAAGATTATTGTAGATGAAGAAAAGAAACCTATACGAATTGAAAAAAGAATTCAACGCTCTGGAGAAAAATTAATTGAAGATTTTATGATTCAAGCAAATGAGACGGTAGCTACGCACATATATTATATGGAACTTCCTTTTATATATAGAATACATGAAAAACCTAAGGAAGAGAAAATTCAAGATTTTTTAAGATTTATTAGTGGTCTTGGTTATAGCGTTAAAGGCAAATTAAAACTTGATCATCCGGAAACTGTTAGGGATTTGTTACTATCTTTAAAAGATAAGCCAGAATATCCAGTACTTTCTGATTTACTTCTTAGATGTATGAGAAAGGCCGTTTATTCTAAGGAAAATTTAGGACACTTTGGTCTTGGTAGTAAGTGTTATACTCATTTTACTTCTCCAATAAGAAGATATCCTGATACAACTGTTCATCGCCTTCTTAGAAAATATTTATTTGAAGGTAAAATAGATAGTAAGACAATAAATATTTGGGATGAAAAATTAGTGTTTTTATGTGAACATACTTCTTCTTGCGAGCAGAATGCTGTAGAGTGTGAAAGAGAAGTTGATGATATGAAAATGGCTGAGTATATGACATATCATATTGGTGAAGAATTTGATGGATTTATTAGTGGCGTTACTAATTTTGGAATATTTGTTGAACTTGATAATTTGGTAGAAGGTCTTGTTAGAATTCAAGATTTAAAAGGTGATTTTTTCAATTTTAATGAAAGTACTATGTCTTTGGAAGGTGAGAAAAAGAAGCTTAAATATAAGTTAGGTGATAAGGTTAGAGTTAAAGTTGTTAATGCTTCAAAAGAAGAAAGACAAGTAGATTTTATATTAGTTTAGGGGTTTTTATGGAAATAGTAAATAGAAAAGCAAGATATGATTATGAAATAATAGAAACATATGAGACTGGTATTGTTCTTACTGGTACTGAGATAAAATCAATTAGAAATGGAAAATGTAATATAAAAGATAGTTATGGAATAATTAGAAATGGCGAGGTCTTTGTTATTAATATGTTTATTTCTAGTTATGAAGAGGGAAATAGATTTAATCATATAGAAACTCGAACTAGGAAGTTATTACTTCATTCTAAGGAAATTAATAAATTGAAATCTTATGTAGATTTAGATGGTTATACTCTTGTTCCACTTAAAATATATTTCAAGAACAATTATGCTAAGGTGCTACTAGGTGTTGGTAGAGGTAAGAACAATTATGATAAGAGAGAAACTATCAAAAAAAGAGATCTTGATAGACAATTAAAAAAAATGAATAAGTATTAAACAATTATGTTATAATACTTTTATGGGGCTGATATGGTTTCGACGGAAATGGTCAAGCATAGATGGCAAGTCGTAAGGCATGCGTAAATCCAAATTAAATATAACTGGAAACAGAAACGAATTAGCTTTCGCGTAATTTATTGGCGTAGCGCTTCTTTAATATCTATGTCTACGGGATATTTAAGGGGCTCATTTTAGTAGACTATATTATGTTTTTGCCGAGAAATATAATGAATGATTAGGCTAGTTAATGTCAGCAGTTGTCAATTGATGGGGCATTAATAAATTTATTGATTGACTAAACTTGTAGAGGTTTATGTATTGCTGTTTTCGGACAGGGGTTCAATTCCCCTCAGCTCCACCAGATTGATAGGAAACTCGAACTTTTGAAGTTTCGGGAGTAATAAATTACTAACAGAAATGTTAGTTTTTTTGTTGTTTAAGAAAGAAAGTTAGAGTGATTATATGTTAACAATAGAAACTAAAGAATTAGAAATAAGTATTGAACTTAAACGAAAGGTAGAAATGATATGTAAATTTGCATGTGTTAAACCTATTATTACAAATGGAAATATTAAAAATATTAAAGAAACTAATATTGCTTATGTAAAGCCACATATCATAAATATCAATAATATTGATTATTTAATGTTTGATGAATGTGCTGACATATTTGTTAATGATTATGATGAAAAAATAAAGTTTAAAGACTTTGAAACCTACATTAAAAGCCATTTTTAAGCCACATATTTGACATTTTTTAAAATTGTGATAGAACAATCGGCCAAGAAGACTTGTGTCTATTTAGGGGGTTAAATAGTATGAGATTCGTATTTATTAGCAAACATTATTCTAAACTAGATTTTAAAGGGTGTCAGCAGTATTAGTCACTATAATACTTTTGACACATTTTTTGTTAGAAAAGGAGTTGATGATTTATGAATGGTGAAAAAAAGTTGCAGGAATTTATAAAAGAGTTTCAACATTAGACCAAAAACGAGAAGGTTTTAGTCTAGGAGAACAAGAAGAAAAATTAAAAGAATTTTGTAAATTTAAAGGTTATGAAATTTATAAAGTATATGCTGATGAAGGTATAAGTGCTAAAAATGATAAAAGACCAGCATACCAAGAAATGATGAGAGTGTTAAAGATAAAAAGATTAATGTAATTGTTGCTTTTAAACTAGATAGATTAACAAGAAGTGTTTACGATATTGAAAAACTTATGAAGTTTGTTAATGATAATGATTGTGATATTGATTGTATGGCTGATGAATCTAATACTACTACTTCAAATGGTAGAATGGTTATGAGAATAATGACTAGTGTATCTCAAAATGAAATTGAGAAATGTAGTGAAAGAACTAAATTTGGTATGGTAGGTGCTATAAAAGCAGGTCATATTCCCAACAAGTGTCCTTTAGGTTTTAAGAGAAATAATAAGAAGTTAGTACCTGATCCACTTACTAAAGATATAGTAATAAGAGTATTTGATTTATATCTAGAAGGTAAAAGTTATCAAACTATTGCTAATATTTATAATGAAGAAAAAGTATTAGGTAAAACTAATTGGAGAGATTCAACAATAAATCATATAATTACAAACGAACTTTATAAAGGTGATTACTTGCATGGTAAAAGGACAAAGAAACCTACATATTACGAAAATGTTGTTGAACCACTTGTATCAAAACAAAAATGGGAAGATTGCCAATATCAAAAGCAAAGAAATGCAAGGCACTATGAAAGAACAGCAACATACCTTTTCGCTAATAAATTAAAATGTGCTAAATGTGGTAGATTTTTAGGTGGATGTGCTACTACTAAAAAGAATGGTAATAAATATTATTACTATAAATGTGAACAATGTAAAACTTATTTTAGTGAAATAGATATTGAAGAACAATTAAAGTGGTTTTTAATAGAATTAAATAAACAAGATGAATTAATTAATGATTACTATGCACCATTTATTAAATCTAAATTAGATAATAAACAAATTGATTATAATAAAGAGATAAAAGATTTAGATAAACAATTAGATAGAATTAAAACTGCTTATATTAAAGGTATTTTAAAAATTGAAGATTTTGAAAATGAAATTAATCAAATTGAATTTAATAAAAATGAATTAAATAAAAAATGGCAAGAACAAAAACAATATGAGAATTTAAGTTTCACAGTTGATGACCTACTAATTTTACAAGATAAACAACAAATAGATGATTTTGTTAAACCTGAATTATTGTTTATAAATATAAATAAATGGTTAGAAACACCAAGAGATAAAAAACAAAAATTATTTGCTAAATATATCGATTTTATCGAATTAGAAAAGAATGATAAAGAAATAGATATTACAAATGGTCATTTTAGAGAATCATTTTTAATGGATATGATAAATAATCATGCTATGTATGGAACACCTTATAATTTTAATCTATTTGAAGATGATTATGGTTATCCACTTCGTATGAATTGGGAAGCAAAAACTAGAGAAAATGCTAAAAAGTATTTTGATAAACTAAGCACTACTCTAGGAAGTGATTATAAACTTAACTATTATGAAGTTGATACAGATGATGAATTAAGAGATATAACATTTTCTAGCACTTGTGAGATAGAAAAGATAATAAGACTTATAGCTTTAGAAAGAGATAAATTTGATAAAAGTAAAAACTTAAAATTAGGTATTATAACAATAGACTTAACTAATGTAATTGCACCCAATGGAAAACAAGTTTATAAAGAATATTTTGATAAAGTTAAAGAGGTATTAAAAGATAATGAGTTATGCAATATTTAGAAGTGAATCGATAAATACACTTAAAGATTTAGGAGAAATTGGTGCTCATAACAAAAGAGATAAAAAGTCTTATAAATCAAATCCTGATATTGATATGTCTAAAACTAAAAATAATATTGATATTGTTCCACTTAATGAAAGATATTCCAAAGGTTATTATGAACTGGTTAAAGAATATAAAAAGGAATATGAAGAAAAACAAAAAACAACTCGTGAAGATCGAAGAAAGCCATTTGATAAAATGTTAGATGATTCAAATAGTGTTGTTGCTGATGAATTAATGTTTACTAG
>CAKPCJ010000002.1 GCA_934141575.1 uncultured Bacilli bacterium | reverse complement strand
TTTTTGTATTTTTTGCATTAACTTTTAATGGACTATCTTCTTTATTAGTACTTCTCTTATTCTTGGCATTACTTATTACATACTATTTTGTTTATGATTTAGTAACTAAAAGAGGAATAAAAAGAATTGGATTATCACTTTTATACTTTGTTATATCATTTTCATTAATATATGGATTATGTGCACTAGAACAATTTATTGTTAATAATTATGATAAAAATACTATATTATCTTCTTCAAAAATAGATAAAGTTGTAATTGAAAATAATACATATGATTTTATGTATAAGGAAATAACATCTACTAATAAAGATTTTATTAATGAAACTTTGAAACTAATGTTAAATAATTCTATCAATGATGAAGAAGAGGATATAGTTCAAATTTCTGTGTCTTTCTATATTGATAAAGTTTACTATAGTAAAACGGCTGGAGTAAGTGAAAAAGTATATAATGAACTAATTAATAAATATTATAGCAATGACTATTTTGAAAAGGAAATAAAGAAAGTTCTTTCAACTGACAAAGTAGCAATTGGGTTAAATGGATATTTATACAAACCTGATTCAAAAATAAAAAGAATATTAAGTGATATTTCAAAGCAAGATGATATATTAAAAAAAGAGGGAACTTCAACTTGTAGTATTGAAATATATGAGTATAAAAATAATAAGTATAAGAAGTATAAGCTTCCTTGTGATATGTCTAATGATTTGTCAAATTATATTTTGAATAAAAGAGCTTCAATGATAAAAAAAATAATAGTTGATAGAGAGGTTATTGATATATATTTGAATGGTCCTGTTAGCGATGATATATCGATTAAGTTTAATTATATAGGTAGTGAAATTCAGAATAAATTAGTTGATTTTATATTAAATGATCTTTCAAATAAATTTGATGAAAATAAAGATTTTTATGTATTTAGTATTTATCATACAGGTGGTTATTATGATTATTATACTAACAATGTTAGTGAAGTCGATAATATTATAAATTCTAGTATTGATGTTAATAGTGATGAATATAAAGATTATATTAACGAAATGGTAGATGAAGAATATGAATAGTATTATTAATTTGGATTATCAAAATAGAACACCTATTTATGAACAAATAATAAATGAATTTGAAAGATATGTTGCTCTTGGAATATTGAAGCCAAAGGAACAAATCCCATCTATTAGAGAATTGGCAAGTACTCTTGGTATAAATCCAAATACTGTTAAGAAGGCTTATGAAAAATTAGAGGCAAAGGGTATAATTCAAACTGTATCAACTAAAGGAACATTTATTTCGGATCATGTTGATAATGTAGCTTCTGAAAAAATAGCCAACGAGATTGAATTGATTAGTAAAAGAATATCTGAACTTGAGAAGTTGGGAATAAGTAGGAAAGAAATTTTAGAAAGGTTAAAATAATATGGAAATATTAAAAGTACAAAATTTATGTAAAACATATGGTAAAGGAGAAACATTAGTTAACGCTCTTGATAATGTCAATTTTTCAGTTGAAGAGGGCGAATTTGTTGCTATTGTGGGAGCATCTGGAAGCGGAAAGAGTACCTTACTTCACATTTTGGGAGCAGTAGATAGGCCGACTAGTGGCAAAGTTTTTGTAAATGGAGAAGATGTTTACAAATTGAATGAAAATGATTTGGCAGTTTTTAGAAGAAGGAAAGTAGCATTGATATATCAATTTTATAATCTTATACCAACACTTAATGTTTCGGAAAATATTACTTTGCCAGTTGAGTTAGATGGTAAGAAAGTAGATAGTGAATACTTGAATGAGATTATAGATGTTTTAGGTTTAAGTTCTAGAGTATCACATTTGCCAAATGAATTATCTGGTGGACAACAGCAAAGAGTATCTATTGGTAGAGCTCTTATAACTAAACCTAAAATATTGTTAGCTGATGAACCAACAGGAAATCTTGATAGTAAATCATCTAGTGAAATAATTGAACTCTTGAAACTATCAAATAAGAAATATAAACAGACAATTATAATGATAACACATGATCTTTCTATAGCTGGAAATGCTGATAGAATTATAACTATAGATGACGGTAAAATTACTTCCGATGAAGTGGTGAAGTAGTATGAGTATTCTTAATAAAATAACTTTGAAATATCTAAAGTTAAATAAAAAAAGAACTATAGTGTCTATAATAGGTGTAGTTCTTTCAACAGCACTTATGGTTGGTGTAGGATTATTATTTTCAACAGTTAGAGATAATATGATTAAATCTGTGATTAGTAATAAAGGAGATTATATTTTTGAGCTTAAAAATTTTCCTTCTAATAAACTTAATGAGCTTAAAAATAATAATGAACTTGAAAGTAATATAATTATAGAACAAGGGATAGCATCCGCATTATTTGAATCATCAACTAATGAATACAAACCTTATTTATATTTAATTAGTGGAAATGATGAGTATTTAAAATCATTAAAATTGGTAGAGGGAAGACTTCCGGAAAATAGTAATGAAATAGTTATTTCACAACATTTAATTTATAATGGTGGTGCTAAATATAATGTTGGAGATATTATTTCCTATGAGTTTGGTGATAGATATTATGTTGATGATTATGAAGTAATAGGTAATGCTAGTTATTCTAGTGATGAACCAGAAGAATTAAGAAATACTAAAGCGATGGATTTGAAAATAGTTGGGATTGTAGAACGTAGCAATTATGAGTTATATTCAGCAGCAGGATATAGTATTTTTACTAAAAGATCTTTTGATGATAAACCAGTTAATGTATATGCAAAATATAAAAATGTAAATAATGTATATGATAGAACCGAAAAACTTGCTTCTTCGTATGGATTATCTATCAATGATATCGAATATAATTCTTCTTTGCTTTCGTTGTATGGTCAAACTAGATATGGCAATTATAATAACTCTCTTATTATGATTATGAGTATATTTTTGGGTCTTATATCAATAGCGTGTATTATTGTTATATATAATTCGTTTGCTATATCAATTTCTGAAAGAAAAAAACAGTTTGGACTTTTATCTAGTATAGGTGCTACTAAAAGGCAAATAATTAGAAGTGTATATTTTGAAGCATTTATTATTGGGGTAGTTGGAATAACAGTTGGTATTATTTCTAGTATATTTGGTATAGGAGTATTATTAAGAGTTATAAATTCACTTTTAAAGGGAGTATTTGAATTTGAACTTTCATTAAGCTTTTATCCTGAATTTATAATAATTCCTATAATATTTATGATGGTAACTATATTTTTCTCTGCTTTAATTCCAGCAATAAGAGCTAGCAGAATAACACCAATTGAGGCAATTAGACAAAATGATGATATTAAGCTAAAGTCAAAAAAATTAAAAACTAATAAGCTAGTAAAAAAATTATTTGGTGTTGAAGGCGAACTTGCCATGAAAAATATGAAGCGAAATAAGAAAAAGTATAGAATTACAATAGTTTCTTTATTTATAAGTATAGTTTTGTTTATATCGTTTTCTTGTTTTTTGAAATATTCATTTTCAAGTATAGATGATTTAACTTTATTACCTGATTACGATGTTTATATTTATAATAATTCTAATGAAGACTCATTATCAAAGTATGAAATTTTATCAAAAACTAATAAAGTTGATGATTCATTAATAGTAAAAAAAGTAAATAATTACAGAATTAAAATTGATGATAAATATTTAGCTGATAGTTTTAAATCATTTTTGATTGAGGATTCAAAAATATATCAAAATCTTGTTGAAGTTGTTATTAGTGATTTGGATTATAAAAAAATTGTGAAAAAATATTCACTTGATATTAATAAACCAATTATTATAGATAATTATAAGGTTGTTGAGTATGATAAAAATTCTAAAAAAAATTATTCTGGAAAAATATTTAATGATAACTTTGATAAAAAAATATTACTATGCGATTTTGAATTTACTAGTGAAATTAATTGCATGGAACCTAATAGTGTTAATTTAATTCAAGAAATTCCTTTTGGTATATCTTCATATATTTCTGGATATAATATAGTAATGATTACAAATGATTCATTGTCTAAGGAATATAATAGTTTGAAGTCTGAAGGTTATGAATATTCTTGTTTGTACATTAAATCGTCTGATGAAACTTATTTAAAGAAGGCATTTGATGATATTTGCGATACAAATTATGAGTATTATTCAGTTAAAGAAGAAATGAAACTTGTTAATAATTTAGTATTAGTTATTAAAATATTGCTTTATGGATTTATTTCGCTTGTTACACTTATAGGTGTTACTAGTGTATTTAATACTATTAATACTAATATTTTACTTAGAAGAAGAGAATTTGCTATGTTAAGAAGTATAGGTTTACAACCTAAAGGATTTAATAAAATATTATTTTTAGAAAGCTTGTTCTTTGGATTTAAATCGTTAATATATTCTTTACCTGTATCATTTGCAATAATGTATTTAATTAGATTTGCTATTTCTGATGTATATAGTTATGATCATTTACTAGTTCCATGGGGATCAGTTTTAATAGCAATTATTGCTGTATTCTTAATTGTTTTAATGACAATGCTGTATTCATCAAGAAAGATAAAAAAAGAGAATATATTGGAATCTATTAAAGATGAGAATATATAATTTGTTTACATATTAATAGTAAACACAAACATTTTTAAATTGACCGCATAAATTGTATTTGTTTATAATAAAATTGTAAGGAAAGAGGTATGTGTATGAAAAAAGGAACAATCAAAACAGCAGTAGCAGTTGGTACTGGGGTTGCTATTGGAGCAGCTGCAGGAGTTTTATTTGCACCAAAAAGTGGAAGTGAAACGAGAAAAGAATTAAAGGCTAAAATAGATGATTTGATAAATAAAGCAAAACAAATAAAAAAAGAAGATGTAGTTGAATATATAGAGACACGTGCTAATCAATTAAAGGAAGAGATTGAGGATTTGGATAAGGAAAAGGTGTTGGAAGCTGCAAAGAAAAAATCAAAACAAATTCAAAAGAAGGCACAAGATTTAGTTGATTATGCTGTAAAAAAGGGAACTCCGGCACTAGAAAGTGTTGCTAATTCGGTTAGAGAATCAGCTATTAAAGTTACTAAAGATGTATTAAAAAAATTAGAAGATAAATAAAAAAAAGAGGGCAACCTCTTATTTTTTATGGGATAATATATAACCAATTATATCAACTACAGAGTATATAATTATTAAAATTCCAAGAATTTGAAATTCGATGTATTTAATCATAATTGCTGATAGTCCTATTACTATCATTAACATAGCAATTATTGTTATAGGATTTATCTTTTTTTGTTCAATACTTAATCCGTATATTAATTTTGTTATTCCACAATAAAGTATCCATGCTCCTATTATTATTCTGATAACAGTTTCTACTGTTGTTCCCCATATACATGCGATTATTCCAAAAATTATAAGTATTATTCCTGATATAATGTCACTTGTTTTTGTGATTTGATATTTTTTTCTCATAATAATAAATGATATTACTCTAATAGTTCCTATGATTATTAATATACTGCCAATTATGTATGATATAAACTTTACTATATTTCCTGGATTAGTTGTAAGTATTGAACCGAATATTAAAAATATTATTGAAATTATAAGATAATACTTATCACTCGATTTTTCTTTTTTATTAGTTTCATTGTTTACTATTAATTCTTCCATACAATCACCTATTATGATTATACATTAATTTCATAAATATTCAAATATTATATATTGTTTTTTTATTGTATTTTATTGTTTATAGTAATACAATTGTGTTAGGAGGATAGTATGGCTAAGGTATTGGAAATAAAAAATTTAACTAAAAAATATGGTAATAAGGTTATATTAGATAATATTTCTTTTTCACTTGAAAAGGGAAAAGTATGCGGATTTTTAGGACCAAATGGTGCAGGTAAAACAACTACTATGAAAATTATTGTTGATCTTCTTGAAAAAGATGGTGGGCAAATATTGTATGATAATGCGACAAAAATATCTTATTTACAAGATGTACCACAATTTTATGAGTTTTATACAATAAGTGAATATTTAGAATTTTTATTATCACTTAATGATAATAATGATTTAAAAAAAATTGATGAAGTTTTAAAATTAGTTGGTTTAACTAAAGAAAAAGATAAAGTTATAAAGAGATTATCAAGAGGTCTTAGACAACGTTTGGGCATAGCGGCATCAATTATAAATGATCCAGATATTCTTATTTTGGATGAACCTGTTTCTGCACTTGATCCAATTGGTAGAAAGGAAATATTTGATTTAATTAATAAATTAAAAGGTAAAATGTCTATAATATTTTCTTCACATATATTAAGTGATGCTGAGAGAATATGTGATCAAATAATAATAATTGATGGTGGAAAAATATTGCTAGATAAAAAAGTTAATGAGATATCTATATCTACAAATAAGTTAATTATTGAATTTATGAATGGTGAAGATTTAGATAAATTTAAGAAAAAATATGGTAAAGAAATAGAAGTTAATTCAAATTTGGTTGAAATAGAGTCTGATGATATAAAAAATGAACAATTAATTATATTTGATATTCTTTTAAAAAGTAAAATATGTGTTAATTCAATAGATATAAAGAAACAGGGATTAGAAGATATATTTGTATCGGAGGTAAGCAAAAATGAAAAAAATTAAGTGTTTATTAAAAAAAGATTTAACCTCAATATTTAGGGCTAAAAAATTTCTGATTATATTTCTTGTATTAATAGGATTTGCTATTGTGAGTCCAATATCGGCTAAAATAGTTCAAGAGTTATTAAAATTGTTTGGTGAAGATTTAGGAGAGTTATCAGCATTGTTAGGCACTGCAACTTATATAGATTCTTATGTGCAATTAAATGGCAATTTGGCTGAAATGTTTATATTTATTCTTATTATTATGTTTGCATCTAGTATTATAAAAGAAAAAACTAGTGGTACATATCTAGTTTTAAAAATGAATGGAATTAATAAAAGGGAATTTATCTTATCACATGTTGTAGCACAATTAATTGTTGTTACCATATCATATTTTTTATCTATAATTGTATTTCTTGTTACAACTTATATTTTGTTTAAAGCTGCATTTCCAACGCATTGGTTTTATAGTCTGATTTCTTTGTATTTATTTATAGTATTTTTTGTTATAATGATTAATTTTATTTCTAATTTTAGTAAGTCTACTACACAAAGTATGGTACTTAATTTTTCATTTTATTTTGGTATTTTAATGTTAAATATGTTTTCTAAAATAAAATATTTTATACCATCTTCACTTACTGATAATGTAGTATCTGTTTTGGATGGCTCTATTACTAAGGAATGCAATATATCTATTATAAGTACTTTTATTTGGATTATAGGTTTAATACTTATATTGATGTTAGGAACAAAAGAAAAAATAAGCAATAAAAACTAGTTCTTATTGCTGTAAACTTTTACTTTATTTCTTCCTGATGTTTTACCTTGATATAATGCATCATCAGCTTCTTTTATTAGACTGGTGATGTTTTTATTTTCATTAAGTTCTGTTATGCCAAAGGTCATTGTTATTTTTATTGATTTACTATTATTTGAAAGCGTAAATACGTTATTATTTAGTTTTTGTTTTATATTATTAGCTATTTCTTCAGCTACTTCTTTATTGCAATATGGTAATATTATTAGAAATTCTTCACCACCATATCTTATAATGTAATCAGTTTTTCTAGTAGAAGATCTAAGAATTTCACTTATATATTTTAGAGCATTGTCGCCTTCTATATGACCATATTTATCATTTATTTTTTTGAAATAATCTATGTCACATAATATTATGGAAAATGGTATATTATTTTCTAACATATTTTTAAAGGCATTATTTAAAACATGTCTGTTGTAAAGATTAGTCAATTGATCCTTTTTTAATTTATTTGAATAATATTCTATGTTTTCTTTATATTTTGTTATATCAGTATACATTTCTATTGTTAAGTTACTGTCTAATTTAATTGTTGATGTTTTGTAATGTTTTCCATTGTATTCTAATTCATTGTCTTTTTTAACTTGTAGTGATAATTTTAAAGCTAAATCTTTGTTGTAGTATATAATTTTTTCATCTTTGTCTTTTACTATTATAAAACAATCTAAATTGTTTAAAATCTCTCTTTCTAGCATTGTTATTTTTTCCCCCTTGAAGTAAATACAAATATATTATATTCCAAATTGCTTAAATGATGCAATTAAAAAGTTTATATGATATAATATTCTTAGTGTATGTGGGTGATAAGATGATAAGAGTTTCTAAAGTATGTGGAACTTGTGCTGGTTCAAAGAATGCAATTGATCTTGCTTTAAATTTAGTTAAGCAAGGGAAAAATGTATGTGTTTATAAAGAAATTTTGCACAATAAAAATGTAATAAATTTATTAGAAAAACAAGGTATTTCGTGTATTGATGATTTGTCATCAGTTAATGGTAGGTGTGTTGTTATAAGAGCACATGGTGAAAAGAAAGAAACATACGATTATTTAAATAGTAATAATATTGAATATTATGATGCAACCTGTAAAAAAGTAGTTAAAATACATGATCAGGTTTATGAAAAATATAAGTCAGGGTACTCTATAATTATAATAGGTAAAAAAAATCATCCGGAGGTTGTGGGTACTAATGGATGGTGTTGTGATTCGGCATATATAGTTGAAGATCAAGATGATATTAAAACTTTGAATATTGATAATAATAATATTTTTATTATATGCCAGACAACATTTAACGGAAATAAAGCATTATGGCTTTATAATGATTTGTGCAAAAAGTTTAGTGATAAAAATATAGAATTTGTAAATAGTATTTGTGGTGCTAGTTCTTCTATTCAAAAGGCTTCAATTGATGTTGCAAAAGAATCCGATTTTATGATAGTTATTGGGGGTAAAAATAGTTCTAATACTAGAGAGTTACTAAATGTTTGTTCATCTTATTGCTGTAGTTATTTAATTTCTAGTATTGAAGAATTATTTGAATTTTTATCAACACATAATATTACAAATGATACAAATATTGGTATAACTGCTGGGGCTTCTACTATGAAGCATGAGTTAGAGGAATACAAAAATGTTATTGAGTTTTATATAGATTATAATTCTGTTAAAACAAAATGCATGGAAAATCAAAAAAAGTATAATTTGGAGATGTTAGAGAATAATTCTAATGATATTTTAAATAACGCTATTTCTGAATTGGTTAGAATGAATTCAGATGGCAAGTATATTAGAGCGTATCTTATATCCCTTGCATATCGAATTTATGGTGGTAATGATGATAACTATTTAGCGTTAGCTAGTGCATATGAACTATTTCAAACTTCTATTTTAATTCATGATGATATAATAGATGACTCTAATAAAAGACGTGGAAAAGATACAATACCTGTTAAGTATTCTGAAAAATATAATTTTTTAAATAAAAACCAAAAGAAAGATTTTTCTAATTCAATGGGAATTTGTATTGGAGATTTGGGTTTCTATCTCGTTAATAAAATAATACTTGATAATTATAATAGTAACAAAAATTTATTATCTGTTATAAATGAGTATAATAACATAGTTATTAATACTATAAGGGGCGAAATATTGGATGTTGAATTGCCATTTAGGGTTAAATATTTTGATAAGTTTTCTGATTTAGAAAAAAACATATTTGAAATATATAAACTTAAAACTGCTTATTATTCTGTAATTGGCCCATTTCACTTGGGAATGTGTTTAGCTGGTAAATGTGATGATTCCTTTGATGAATTACTTAGTAATTTGGGTATTGCTTTTCAAATAAAGGATGATATCCTTGGAATATATGGAAATTCTTCTGATAAATCTGTTTCTACTGATGTATCTGAGTTTAAACAAACGATCTTATTTTCATATATTTATGATAGTGCAAGAGAATATTTACCAGAATTACTAAAATATTATGGGAAAAGTAATTTGACTGTTGATGCTTTAACTAATGTTAAAAACATTTTTATAGAATCAGGTGCTTATGAATACGCTACTAGGATTCAAGAAAAACTATTTGATTTGTCCATTGAATCATTGGACAAGTTGGAACTAGATTCTAATTTTATAAGTATACTAAATGGTTTTGCTATTTATTTAAAATATAGAAATAAATAAGTTGGTGATTTTATTGAAAAAATATTTTTGTTTTATGTTATTTATTATGCTACTTAATTTTTTTTGTATAAGTAAAACTTATGCAGTTAAATTTGGAAAAATAACTGGTGTTTCATTAACTGCTAGTATGTGTTTAAAAGATGGTTATACTTTTTTTGATAATTATGATTCTACTAAACTAATATATGATTGTAGTGCTGAGGCTGATAATAGCTTAAGTAATTTATGCAAAAATACATCTTCTATTACTAATTCTGCATCTAAGGGTAGGGCAGATGACATATGTAAAAGGCTGTCAGATAATGGTTATGCTATAATTTATGATAATGGTTCTAATTCTTTTGATGTTACTTATGAAACGTGTACTACAAAGGACTTTAACTTTTTTAACGATTATTCACAGGATTATATAAAATCTTGTAGTGAGAGTAATGTTATTTCATTTTCTGAACTATGTAAAGATAAGGAAAAATATACTATGCCTGATGTTTCAAAACAGGCAAGAAGGGATGCACTTTGTACTAAACTTGAGTTAGAAGAAAATAAGAAAAATAATTATGATTCAAATATAGAAGATTATAAATATGATATAAATAATGTTTATTTTACAGAAAACACTCCTTTGTGTGCAGCTTCTAATCAAATTGGTGGCTACTATTCAAAAGATTCAATAGGTAATATGTCAACGGGATGTTCTTATATTCAGGAATATGGTCCTATAGAGAAAAAAACTACATATCCTGGTGGGCCTTACAAAACTAGTTTTACATATAAGGCGAAAATGTTTTGTTCTTATATTTCATCATATAGTTGTAAATTTATTCAGTTTCTTACTGGAGATGCTTATTGGATGGCCTGTAGTGAAAGCTCGCTGCCTGGTTCTGGTTCATCATCATATTCTCCAAGCATTGATGTAAAGTGGAATGTTCATCCAGATCGTGTTATTCTTACTGAAGATATTAATGATTCTACAAAGGCTGTAATGAAGTATGTTCATGAAAGTGATGAGTACAATTATTCTGGAATTAGTGCACCAAAACTACAACCTGGAATTATACGTAATCCTGATCTTATAGGAGGGTATAGTGAGGTTGAAAAACCAAGTATTTCAGAAAAATTAATAACTGAATTAGGTGATACAAGCTTATATATTGATTCAAATAATAAAACATATCAAACAATAACTTTGGAAGATGGTTCTGTTGCATTAAATGCTTATATGGTTTCTACACAGAGTATGTCTGGTACAGATAATTTTACTGTCGGTGGTGGATCATATTGTTCTTTGGGTACATTTACAGATAATTCTAGTAGTCTAGCGGCTTCATATGTTACAGCATATAAAGCTCAGCATAAAAATGCTAACGCTGTATGTTCTGTTTCAACAAGTGGTGGTGATGGAGAATGTGGATGCGTCTCAAGTGCAACAGTTACATGTCCTCCTGATGCTCCTCATGGTACAATGAATAATATAGTTTATAATTGCTCTGTTTCGTGGGTTCAAACATGGAGTACATATTTCTTATCTTCTTATAGTAGCTATACTGTTGCTGAAACTGGAAGGTATGAATTAGTAGATAATTATATTAATTTTTCTGGAAGATTTGAAAATATAATTGGTAAGTTGGTTCCTATTAGTACAACTACGGGTGATTATAATTATATTATTTATAGTGAAAATCCAGAAAGTGATAAATTTGGAAAACGTATGTGTAATTTATATGTTAGAGATTCTAGTAGTGATCCTGATAATCCTGATCCACCAACACCACCTCCGTATCATTGGAGTGAACTTTTGGATTTTAGAATAGTAAATACTGATAGTCCATTTCCTGGAAGACAACCTAGAAGTAATTGGAAATTTGATTCAACTATTATTAAAAATTACATAAATAACTCTAGTAATAAAGTTATGTATCATATTGAACTTACTAGAGAAGCAATGAATAAAATTAAAAAGAATACTTCTATAGCAAATTATACAGGTTGGAGTTTAAAATTTGATTATGCTCCGTCTGTAAATGGTGTATATAGTTGGGGTACTGATCACGATTATTTGTGGAGTATAGGTGGTTTGAATTATGCTGGGCTAAGCACTTTAACAGATTTAGGAGCTAAGATTACTGCCAATAAAGATGTTATTATTAATAGAAATAAAGAATTATTGTTAAATGGGTTTAATTCTTATACTAGAACAAGAAAGAAGGTGCTTGATTGAAAGAAAGTATGTGGGCTGTTAGTTTTGTAGTTGCTGGAATAATTGGGATAGGTTTTATATTTTTGTTTATTAATATAACTACTAATGATCAAAATGACTACTATTTACTTAAAGAAGTTACAGAAGCATCTATGTTGGATGCTGTTGATGTTGATTATTATAGATATCATGGTGAATTTAGGATTGTACGTGAAAAATTTGTTGATAGTTTTATTAGAAGGTGGAGTACTTCGTCTTCTAGTGGAGATGTTCAAATAGATATAATTGATGTTATTGAAATGCCACCAAAGGTAAGTTTGTCAGTTACTACTTCATCAGGTACTTATGGTTTTACAAATGATTCAAGTGAAAATGATTTTGCAATATTTAATAAAATAGATGCTATATTGGAGACGATTTATTAATATGAAAAAAGTGATTGCTGTTGTGTTTTGCTCTATAATTTTAATTACTAAGGTTAATGCACTTGAATGCGATAATAGGGAGTTAAGTAGGTTGAAAAAGTTTGCTTCTCTTATATCTTTTGAAACTAAATATATAGGTGAAAAATCAGAAGATGAATATGGTATTTTTATTTCTAATGTTACAGATGATTTTGTAATTTATTTAAATAATAAAACGTATACTGGTAATCAACTTATTGATGGATTATCCCCAAATAAAAAATATAGAATAGAAGTTGCAGTTTTTAGTAATAATCCATGTGCTAGCAAATTTAATTATGTTCGCTTTATTACAATTCCTTATTATAATAAATATTATAACTCTGAAGTATGTTCCAATAAAAAAATTGATTTATGTGATATTACTTATAATGTTGGTAATATTTCTTACGATCAATTTAAAAAAATGGTTGAAGAGTATGACAATAAGGTTATTAATGACGTTGTTGTTGAAACAAATAATAAAAAATACTATTTTATAGTTATTCCTGTGTTTTTAATCATTTTTGGATTAATAGTTTTAATTTTGAAGAAGAGGCATAAATAAAAGAAAATTACTTTTGCAATTTTCTTGAGGGTGTAAGAAATTCTGTGTAAATGGAATCTAACCATGATATTTTGAAACCATGATTGGTTTCTTTTTTTTGTTAATTCTTGCATGAATCTACAAATTCTTTAAAAATTTTCTTACTGTTTTCATCTTTGTGTATTAATCTTTCTGGATGCCACTGAACACCTATTACAAATTCTTTGTTAGGTAATTCTATTGATTCAGGGATTCCATCTTCGGAATATCCGCTTATTGTATATTCGTTTACATTTCCTATGTGATATCCATGTCTACTATTGACTTTTATTTCTTTACAATCAAATATTTTTTCAATTTTAGTATTGTCCTTAAATATAACAGAGTGAACGTATTGATCGCTTGGTATGTTTAAGTGATCTATTTTGGTTTCGTTTTTTATATTTTTGTATGTTCCGTCTCCATACTTTCTATTTATAGCTCCTACCATTAATTGCATTCCAATACATATTCCCAATATACTTTTGTTTTTTTCATTAGCTAAATCAAAAATATATTCACTGAATTGGTACCAATAATTTCCTCCTGGGAAGAGTATTCCATCACATAAATCTACAATTGTTTCTATGTCTTTTTTTTCTTCTTCTGTTAACCTGGCTATTTTGCTAGGCGCAATACTAGTGTCATAATACAAGTGCTGTGTTGGTAAAATAAGAATTGGAATGCCACCACTGATTATAATGCTTTCTCTAAAAAATTCATCTACTGTTATATATGTTTTTTCATTTATTTTTTCAATGTACCCCACGATACCTATAATTGGTTTTTTATTTTTCATACTTCCTCCGAATTACTAAACAATTATATCATAAATAATTGTAAATAGTATGTTATAATATAAAATATGAGGTGTATATGGTGAACAAAAAGTCTTTAGATAGGTTTATTATTATTGGTATTATAATTGTTGCAGTTTTATTTTTTATTAATCTGTTTATTTTTTTTAGAAAAAATATGTATTTAAATAATGAAATAGATATTGGATCATATATGACGGATTATGATTATAGTATGTTAGAAAAGTATGTTAATAAGAATTATACACTTGGCAACGAGAAAAGTGAATATTCAAGAAGTAGTGATTACGAAAAAATATTAATTGACTTTTCTAGAGAAGTTACTGAGGCTTTTTATGATAAAAAAGTAACAAATGACAGATTTAAAAATAAGTACATTGTTAGAAAAAACTTCAATGTATTTTCGGTTTCTGATTATCAAGACCCAGGTCTTAATTTTAAGTATAACAGTACCACAAATAATATATTGAGTTTAAAGTTTGCGTTAAATTCTCAAAATATTAGTTTGGAACAAATTCAAGATGTAAAGGTTTATTATTATTTTAAAAATTATTATTTGATATTAAAGGTTAAAGAGAGTAATCAAATTGCGTATATCGAGTATAAAGTTGTAAATGAGTTATCAAGTGGTATGTTGAAAATACAAAATATAGTGTATTATACTGAGAGTGAATTGAACGATTATAATGATAATAATTTTATTAAAAGGTTTAATGTTTCTTTTTTTGATAAAAATCCAAAAATTTCTAACTTTTTTGCTAATGAAATATACAATAATAGTATAAAAAGTATTGTTAAAATAGAAGTATATAAAGAAGATTCTCTTATTGACACAGTTACTGGCTTTTTTATAGATACAAATGTGATAGTTACAACTTTTGATATTTTTGATTCTGGGATATTTCAAAGGTGTAAGTACAAAATTTTCTCTAATGATGATAAATTATATACATATGAGGGATTATTATCTTTTTCTCGTGATGATAATATTGCACTAATTAAAACGGTGCAAAAGACTGGAACTCCTCTTCAAATTCAATCTTTGCCATATTTTGGAGATTTTGATGATGTAGTTGCTCTTTCGTACGATGGTATATACATTGGTAGCTATATAGAAACATTAGTTGGCAAGTCATATTCATTTAAAATTGCTCTTCCTTTGGGACGTGAAAGTAGAGGGGGGCCACTTATAGGTAGTAGTGGTAATGTTATTGGTGTTAATACGAAGATAATGCAAAATTCTAGTATATTAATATCTACTAGTACACTTTCACTTTCTAATCCATTTTCTAATCTTGAAAAGTTAAAGGATAAAGATAAACTAAGTTCTTATTTAGTTAAACCTAATAGAATGGAGATTAGATAACTTATGAAAAAAATAAAACTAATTGTTATATCATTATTACTTGTTGTTAATTTTACTATTTTGCTTTTTAATATTTATAATAATAGGTATGTAAGTAAAATAGAAAATAGTTATATATCAATGAATGTACCTAAAAAGTTAATTTTGAAGAATAAAAAATATGGTGAATTTGATTCTAAGTTTAGGTTTAATTATGGTACTAGTACTGTTGATGTTATTTTGCTTGAAAAAATACCATCAAATGATGAATATTCATTGGAAACTCTTTCTAGAAGTATTGATTATCAGGTGTTGAGTAAATTAAAAGGTTACAAGGAAATAGAGTTTGATATTGATGATAGTACATCATATTCAAAAAATGTTTTTGATGACAAAATAGTAGAAATTTTGATAAGGTATGATAAGAAAAAGATAGTGATTATATCTTATATTAGCTATGAAAAATCTTATGATAGTTCCATAATAAGAGACGTTGATTCTAGTGTTAAAATTAAATAGTGGAGGTTTTAATGAAAAAAGTTATTATACCAATAATAGTTATTATTATTATATCATCTATATTGGCTTTTAATTCATTTGTTAATTTGTCATATACAAGGAGAAAATTTGATAAATATACATTTATGTTACCTAAGGAAATAGAATATGTGGATAATGATAATTACGCTAAATTAACTCATGATGATATTATTGATTCATCTTTAGCTGTTTATAGTTATCCTTATGAAATTGTTAAAGGTAAATTAAGAGATTACGTTTTTTATGATTGCATAAGCGAAGTTATATCTTCTAAAGAAGAAAAATTAAATGGCAGAAAGCTGTATACTGTTTTAAAAAAGTTAAAATATTATGATAATGAAACTGTTACGTATATGCTTGGCTTAGCATATGAATTTGAGGATGATTCTTTGTTTATTATTAATATTGAGTGCTCTGATGAAAGTAAAATTAAGAAATTTGAATCTAAACTTAAGAAAACGCTTATTTCCATAAAAGAATATTAATTGTGTTTAATTAATGCTTCAAATATAGTATAATTAATTTGGGAGGTTATCTATGGAATCACAAATTATATGGACGATAATTTTAATAATAAGTTTAGCAGTTGAAGCACTTACACTTAATTTAGTGACAATATGGATTGCTCTTGGAGCATTAGTGGCGCTTGTATCATCTATATTTGTAAGTAGTGTTATGATACAAACAGTTATATTTATTATTACTACATTACTTACATTAATATTTACAAGAAGTTTTATTAAAGATATTCTGAAGGTAAAAAGTGTTAAAACAAATCTTGATAGTGTGGTAGGACAAATTGGCATTGTTACTTCGGATATATCAGAAGATAAAAGAGGAAAAGTTAAAATTGCAGGTAAGATTTGGACTGCTATTTCTGATTCACCTATAAGTGTTGGTGAAAAGGTTGAAATATTAGCAATTGAAGGTGTAAAGTTAGTAGTTAAAAGAAGGGATGAGTAAGTATGGAAATATTTATAATTTTGGGAATAATTTTAATAGTTTTGATAATAGCAAATGTTAGAATAGTACCACAAGCACAGAGTAATGTTGTTGAGAGGTTAGGAAGCTACCATCAAACATGGCAGAATGGATTACATATAAAGATACCATTTATAGATAGAGTAGCAAATAAAGTGTCATTAAAAGAAAAGGTTCAGGATTTTGCACCGCAGTCAGTTATTACTAAAGATAATGTTACTATGCAAATAGATACAGTTGTTTATTTTCAGATAACGGATCCTAAGCTATATACATATGGAGTTGAATATCCAATAAACGCTATTGAGAATTTAACAGCAACTACTTTACGTAATATTATAGGTGAATTGGAGCTTGATGAAACATTAACTTCAAGGGACCTTATAAATACAAAAATGTGTGAAATTTTGGATTCTGCGACAGATCCATGGGGAATAAAAATAAATCGTGTAGAAGTTAAAAATATTATTCCACCTAAGGATATACAAGATGCTATGGAAAAACAAATGCGTGCTGAACGTGAAAGACGTGAAAAAATATTACAAGCAGAGGGTGAAAAAACAGCAGCTATTCTTATGGCAGAAGGGGAAAAGGAAAGCGCTATACTAGTAGCAGAAGCTAAGAAACAAGCACAAATTAAAGAAGCAGAAGGCGAGGCTGAAGCTATATTGAAGATTCAAGAAGCAACTGCTAAGGGATTAGAGTTATTAAAGAATGCTGGTGTTAATGATGCCGTTCTTAAGTTGAAAAGTTATGAGGCTTTAGAAAAGGTTGCTAATGGTAATGCAACTAAAATAATAATACCTTCTGATATTCAAAATTTGGCAACAACTAGTACAGTTATTTCTGAGATGATAGAAAAAAAATAAATATTTGTAAACGGTTAAAAAAACCGTTTTTTTTATTATATTTTTTTGATATAATGTAAACATGATATAAACATATGTATATAATATGGTGTATATCATAGGAGGTGAGTGCATAAGAAATAGTTTTGGTAATAGTTATAGCGCCCGAACTCTTTGAGTTGACGAGGAAGGAATTATCGAATTTTCGGCGGATGTTCCTAAGGCTTGCATGTCCTTGTAAGTTCTATGCAAATCTAAAAAGTAATTTTTAGGACAAATTATAGAATGATGCGTAAATATGGAGGAAAATATGTGCGGTATAGTAGGTTATGTTGGTAAGAACAAAGCTAAACAATTTTTAGTTGATGGTCTTACAATGTTAGAATATAGAGGGTATGATTCAGCTGGTATTTCAGTTGTATCAAATGGAAAAATAGAAACTTGTAAAACAAAAGGTAAAATAGCAGTTTTAAAAGAATTGCTAAAAGATAATGATATTGATGGCAGTGTTGGAATTGGGCATACTAGATGGGCAACTCATGGTGTGCCATCAGATGTTAATTCTCATCCACATAATAATATGAAAAATACGATTTCAATTGTACACAATGGTATAATTGAAAACTATGTTAAATTGAGAAATTCATTAGAAGAGGGCGGATATAAATTCTTGTCTGAAACTGATACAGAAGTAATTGTTCACTTGATAGATTATTACTATGATGGAGATATAGTTGAAGCTTGTAGAAAGGCAGTTAAGGATTTAGAAGGTAGTTATGCATTAGGTGTGATTTGCAGTAATGAACCTGATAAACTTGTGGCAATTAGAAAAGATAGCCCATTAGTAATTGGTGTAAAAGATGATGAAAAGTATATTGTTTCAGATATACCAGCTTTACTTAGTAGAACTAGGGATGTTTATTTTTTAAATGATAATGAAATGGCAATTCTTACACCAGATGATGTAGTTATAACTGATTATGATGGAAATGTTATAAAAAAAGAAGTTACTCATGTTAACTGGGATTTAGATTCGGCTTCTAAGGAAGGTTACGATGATTTTATGTTGAAGGAAATTTTTGAACAACCTTCTTCAATAGATAGAACAATAGGTTCTAAAGTAAAATTAGGCGAAAAAATATCATTAGGCGATGTTAATATTGATGCATCAAAGATAAAAAATATATTTATTGTAGCTTGTGGTACTGCAGCTCATGCTGGTATGGTAGGTGCTAGATTAATTGAAAATTTGGCTCATATTCCTGCTAGTACATATCTTGCCAGTGAATTTAGATATCAAGAACCACTAGTTACTAAATCAAGTCTATGCATTTTTGTAAGTCAATCTGGTGAAACAGCAGATACACTTAGCGCTTTAAAACTTTGTAAGAGTTTAGGTGCTAGAACACTTGCTATTACAAATGTTTTAGGCAGTAGTATAACTAGGGAAGCAGATGATGTTATTTATACATATGCTGGTCCAGAAATAGCAGTTGCATCTACTAAGGCTTATACTTCTCAATTAGCTATTTTTTATGTATTAGCACTTTATTTTGCAGAACAATTAAATACTATTGATTTAGAAACACAAGAGAATATAAAATCAGAAATTTTAAATATAAGTAGTAATATGAGAAAAGTTCTTAAAGATTGTGATTCTATCAAAAATATTGCTAAAATAATAAGTAATTCAAAAGATGTATTTTTCTTGGGAAGATCTTTTGATTATATAACTGCTATGGAAGCTGCTCTTAAATTGAAAGAAATATCATATATTCATGCTGAAGCATTTGCCGCTGGAGAGTTAAAACATGGACCAATAGCGTTGATAGAAAGCGGTACACCAGTAATTTGCGTTTGTACTAATGATAATTTATTTGATAAAATGATAAGTAATGTTAAGGAAGTAAAATCTAGAGGTGCGTATACAGTTGTTCTTTCTAGGGAGAATAAAGATTTGGATTGTGCAGATATATCATATATTATTCCTAATACTTTAGATATGTTTATGCCAATTATTTCTGTTTTACCACTTCAATTACTAGCTTATCATGTTACAAAAATTAAAAATTTGGATGTTGATAAACCACGTAATTTGGCAAAGAGCGTTACAGTAGAGTAATCGACAAAATTGTCACCTATATAGTGTAATAATCTATATGGGTGATTTTTTTATGAAAGTTAAGGTAATAGATTGTGATCACGAAAAAGATTTGGAATCTGCTATAAATGAATTCTTAGAAGATTTTGAGGGAGAAGTTATAGATATTAAGTTTAATGTTGCTGTTTCGATGTTTTCAGAAGAACAAATATATTGTTTTTCTGCATTAATTATGTATAAAAAATAAAGACCTAATGGTCTTTACATCATGTACATATTATCACTTTTGTATATATTTTCAGTGGTATCTGTAGTTTGGTAACCAGTACTATCTGGGTATGGATTTTCTAATCTACTTATTCTATTGTCCAATCTTCTTATTTGTCTTTCTATTCTTGATAGTCTATTTTCTAAATCATTTTGTGGCGTATAATTAGTATTTGGAATTTGTTGTTGATATTGTACTGGTTGTTGATATTGCATTGGTTGCATTGTTCCCATTAATGGTGTTGGCCCTTGTGCATAACCACTTACACCGTAATACATCATATCTCTATCTTTTTTCATAATTCCTCCTTATTTAATTATATGTTTATATATGAAATGTGCTAATGAATAGTAAGTTTTTGTTTAATGTAAAGTCCTTTCGTGTTATAATAGAGTGGGTGAAAGACTTATGCCAAAAAAGAAAACACAAAAAGATACAGGAAAGAAGAAAGCTAGTTATACTAATGAACTTTACGGGTTACTACTTGTTGTTTTGTCATTAATAGGATTGATAACTGATGGCTTTTTAGGAACATTACTTCAAAAATTTTCTTGTTTTTTGATAGGTAATTTTTATATGGTGTTTTTATTGCTTACCTTATTATTAGGTGTTTATATAATTGCAAAACGTGGTATACCTAATTTTTTGTCATCTAGGTTTGTAGGCTTTTATATAATTTCTATTGCACTTTTATCTTATGCACATATTGGATATGCTACTAGACATAATGGTGTTGAAATTATTACTAAAACCTTGGATAATATTACTGCTGTTTTTTCATTGAAAACTGTTAATGCAATGAATAACTTAGGCGGTGGTATGATAGGTGCTGTTTTTGCAGCTCTATTTAATAGTTTGCTTGGAATGTTGGGAATGAAAATAGTAATTGGTGCTCTTATAATTGTTGGTATAGTGTTATTATTTGATATTTCATTAGTTGATTCTTTTAAAAATATTTTATTAAAATTAAAACCTAAGAAAAGAGAAAGTACAAGTGAAAGAAAAATTAAAATTAATGATGAAGAGGAAAGTATTACTTCAACAGTGCATTCTAAACCAACATTGATTGAAAATTTGTCAGATGATGATGTTAAACCAGATAATAGGGTAGTTATATCTAGTGTTGATGAATTGTTACAGTCTAATGTAAAAGAAACAAAAAAGGTAGAAGAACCTATAATTAAAGAAAGTAAGGAAATTGAACCAGTTCGTGAAGTTACTATGGAAAATGTTGAAGAAATTACAAACCCGGGTTATAAATTACCACCTTTATCAATATTAAATCCTGTTAAGAAAAAAGAAAAATCTACTAATAAGGCAGGAATTGTAAATACTGTTAATGCCCTTGAAAAAGTTTTGAGGGATTTTGGATTAGAGGGAAAAGTAGTTGCTGTTCATGAGGGTCCAACAGTTGCTCAATACGAGGTTGAGTTAAAGTCTGGTACAAAAGTAAGTAAGATTTTGGGAATTTATAGGGAGATTGCTTTAGCACTTGCTGCTAAAGATGTAAGAATAGAGGCTCCAATCCCTGGAAAAAGTACAATAGGTATAGAAATACCAAACAAAGTTGTACAGTCTGTTTCATTTAGAGAAATGATTGAATCTATACCAAAAACAGATGATTCAGAAAAATTATTGGTTTCTCTTGGAAAAAATATAATGGGTGATGCTAAATATTGTAAGATAAATAAAACTCCTCACCTTTTAGTCGCTGGTTCTACTGGTAGTGGTAAAAGTGTATGTATAAATGGAATTATTTGTTCAATTCTTATGAGAACCAAACCAGATGAAGTAAAATTAGTAATGGTTGATCCTAAAAAAGTAGAACTTAGTGGTTATAATGGCGTTCCACATTTATTGGCACCTGTTGTAACTGATCCTAAGAGAGCTGCAATTGTGCTTAAAGATATCGTTGGAAAAATGGAAGAAAGATATGATATGTTTTCTGAGTCTGGTACTAAAAATATAGAAACATATAATGCTTATGTTGAAAAAACAAATTCAGTTTTGCCAGATGGTGAAAAACTTAAGAAACTTCCATATATAGTCGTTATAATCGATGAATTAGCAGATTTGATGTTGGTTGCTGCTAAAGAAGTAGAAGATTCTATATTGAGAATAACTCAAATGGCACGTGCTGCAGGAATTCATTTGATTATTGCTACTCAAAGACCATCTACAGATGTAATTACGGGTGTAATTAAGTCAAATATTCCTTCACGTATTGCGTTTGCTGTGGCTAGTGGAATAGATTCACGTACAATCTTGGATTCGGTTGGTGCTGAGAGATTACTTGGCAAAGGAGATATGTTATATTTACCTATGGGTGAAAATGCTCCAACTCGTATACAAGGAGCATATATAACTGATGATGAAATTAAAAATATAATTGATTATGTAAGTGGTCAACAAAAAGTTCAATATGATATGACATTAGGCAATTCAAATAAATCAACAGAGATACTTGAAGGCACAGCTTCTAGAGAAGAAAAGGATGAATATGATGAACCTTTTTATAATGATATGGTAAAATTTGTTGTTGACACTGGAAAGGTAAGTGCTTCGCTATTGCAAAGAAAGTATCGCATAGGTTATAATCGTGCTGCTAGAGCGATTGATTTACTTGAAGAAAGAGGCATTATAGGACCACCTAATGGGTCTAAGCCTAGAGAAGTATTGGTTAAAGTAGAAAAGAATGAAGACAGTAATTAATTTATTGTCTTTTTTTTGTAAATAATATGTAAATTCTATTTTAAATTTCTTAGTTTTTTATATAATAATGTTATACTAAAACTAGCATAGGAGGAATATTATGAGTGATGATGATATTAAGGAAATTATTAGAAAATGTGGGAATACGTTATTAGAAAATTTTTACGAGGAATCCAATCTTGTTAGAAGTACGGCTATTAATTTGATAGATGCTATAGTAACGGAATTTCAGGATAATCGCATTGGTATTAATGAACGTCAAATAGAACCAATTGTTATGGAACAAATTGATTATATAAATAATATGCGCAGGAAATACCAGGTTGGTTTAGAAGATACTGTTACACGTTTAAATGTTATTGGCAATGCTGCAATTGATGGGGATATTGAAAGTAATCAAGTTAGTCGTAAATTTGAAGAAGAAAATTCGTCATTGAGGAGTTATGATAATAATATAACCGATTTATTATATGAAGTTTATCCAGTTATTCAAAGAAAACTTGATGGATATGTATCAGATGATGTTATGGATGAAGTTAGAGGTATAGTTCTCAGATTTCAGGGCAAATTTGAAGAAGATATAATGGGATATAGAAATATGAATAGCAATGCTATTCAAAGGTTGAAAGAAGAAGTGTATGACTATGCTGTTTCTAAAGAACGTGCTGCTTCAAGAATAGACAGTTTAGATAATATTATTCCTGAACAAATTAATTTAAATAATGATTCTAAAAATAAAAGTATTCAAGAATTTACATCTATGTTTTATAAAGAATTTATTGATTTAACTAGAAATATTGTTGGAAAAGTAAATGGTTTTCAAAATTTAAATTTAGATGAAGTGCATAATTTATATTCTAAGTTTGTTGCACAAATATTGCCTACATTTACTGGTGATATAGATCAATTTTATCAACTTGTTAATTCAGACTTTGTTCCAGAGATTGTTTCGATAACAAAACAAGTTGCTAGTGATGATTCTGTAAAACTAAGTGGCAATAAAAAGACTGAAAATAAAGTACTAGATTTTTCTGATAAATATGATGTTATTAATACTGAAAGAGTTTTTGATGATGTTAAAAATATAGTTTTTTCTCAGTATAGTATTTCCGAAAATGATCCAAGATTTAATTCTATAATTAGTGAAATTGAACAAAAGAAAAAAACAGTTCATGATATTTCATACGAAAAAGAAAAACAAATATTAGTTGAAAACGTAGCTAGTATTGAGGAAAAATCAAATAGTAAATTAGAACCTAAGGTTACTACTAGCCTTGCAGATTTCTTCTATTAATTATGGATAAAGATTATAAAGATGATCCTAATTATAGAATAGTATATCAGGCAGTAATAGATGCTAATAAGGACATATCTAGGAAAAGAATATTGCATCAAATAATTTATTTTGTAGTTATGATTCTACTTATTGTAATATTGCTTTTTGTAGTATGGAATGTACTTGGATTGAAAGAAACATTTGAAATGTATAATAATATTTTAGAATAGAGTTGTCTATTCTTTTTTGAATTATGTAAACTAAAATGCGCAAACTATTTATATAAAATTTTTTAAATGTTATAATTAAACTAAGAATGGAGGAATAGTTTATGGCAACTGCACATAATCAAGCAAATAAGGGGGATATTGCAAAAATAGTATTAATGCCAGGTGATCCACTTAGGGCAAAAAAAATAGCAACAGATTTTTTAACTGATGCTAGAGAAGTAAATTCTGTTAGAAATATGTTGGCGTATACAGGATATTATAAAGGTAAAGAAATAACTGTAATGGCTCATGGTATGGGAATTCCTAGTATAGGAATATATGCTTATGAATTATATAAGTTTTATGATGTAGAATGTATTATAAGGATAGGATCTTGTGGCGGATATAGTCCAGATTTGGAATTATTAGATGTAATACTTGTTGATAATAGTTATACTGAAAGTAATTTTGCTTACACTTTAAATAATGATAATTGTAAGATGGCTTCTTCTACTAAAGAAGTTACCGATATTATAGAAAAAACTGCTATTGAAAAGGAAATCAAGTGTGTACGTGGAAATATATTATCGAGTGATTGTTTTGATTGGTATGTAACAGATATAAATCAATTATTGGGAAGATTACCAAAAGAGGCAAATATAATAGGTGCTGAGATGGAATCGTTTGGTCTTTTCTACTTAGCTAAAATGTTAAATAAAAAATGTGCATGTTTAGCTACAGTTGTTGATTCTCATTATAGAAAAGAGCAATTGAGTGCTGAACAAAGAGAAAAATCATTGAATTCCATGATTTCTTTGGCATTAGAATCTACTTTAAAATTATAATTTTATAGATTTTGGCAATAATAATCAAATAGAAGAGGAGGTAATTATGGAGTATAAAAAGGTTGATATGCATGCGTATAATTTACATATGATTAAAACAAGTAATTTTAAAAGAATATTTGTTAAAATAAATTTTAGAAAACCTATAGAAAAAAGTGATATAACTAATTTGAATTTTTTATCAGATATACTTCTTGATTCTACTAAAAACTTTCCTGACAATAGGAGTTTAGCTATAGAAGCAGAGAAAAATTACGATTTAAATGTAAGTTCTACAAATACGAGATTAGGAAATTATATAAATTCTTCTTATCAAATGGTATCTCTTAATGAAAAATATACTGAAAAGGGTTCATTTTCAAAAGCTTTTGACTTTTTTATGGAGATCTTATTTAAACCTAATGCTAAAAATAAAAAGTTTGATGAAAAGTCTTTTAATATAATAAAAAATACTATGGAATCTCAAATAAAATCTATTAAAGAAAATAAGGGAAAATATAGTGTTATGAGAATGCTTGAGATTATGGATTCAAATAGCCCTATTTCATTAAGAGGAATTGGGTATATGGATGATCTTGAAGCCATAACTCCTTCGTCATTATACGAGTATTATGAAATGATGTTAAATCAGAATTTAATTGATATATTCGTACTTGGGGATATAGATTTTAATAAGATTACAGAAATGTTTAGAGAAAAGTTTAAAGTTAACACGTTAAAAAAACCTAAAAAGGAACTTATATGTATTCAAAGTGGTTCTAAATCAGTTCCACAAAAAATTATTGAATTTGATGATATAACTCAAGCAAAATTAGCAATAGGATGTAAACTTAATAATTTGACTGAATTTGAATCTAAGTATGTTATGGTAATTTACAATATGATTTTAGGTGAAGGTTGCGATTCTAAGTTTTTCAAGGAAATAAGGGAAAAGAAATCACTTTGTTATTATGTTAATTCATCTTATACTAGAATTGATAATCTGTTTACTATTGTTTCAGGTATAGATAAAGATAAGTTAAATAATGTGGTTGATTCAATCAAAATGTGTATGAAAGATATGACTAAGGGTACGTTTACTGATGAGGAAATTGAAATTGCAAAAAATAATATTAATTGTTCATTAGATTCTATATATGATTCTCCAACTAGAATTATGAATACTTATTTTTGTACTGAAGTAACTGAGCTTGATCCATTAGATGTAAGAAGGAAAAAGTATAATGAGGTAACGAGAGAAGATATAATTAAAGTAAGTAAAAAAATCAAAATTGACACAATTTATCTTTTAAGTGGAGGTGAGAATCTTGGAAAAAATCAAAATTTCTGAAGTTGGAGAAACTTTTTATAAGGAAAAATTAGATAATGGTTTAGAAATTTATATGTTGCCAAAAAATGATTTTACTGAAACTTATGTTACTTTTACAACTAGATTTGGTTCTATTAATACTGAATTTATACCTATAGAAAAAAATAAAATGGTAAAAGTTCATAATGGAATAGCGCATTTCCTTGAACATAAAGTTTTTGAGATGGAAGATGGTGTAGATCCATTTGATTTTTATTCAAAAAATGGTGCTTCATGTAATGCTTCAACTACATTTAATAAAACAACATATCTTTATATTGGACCAGGGCATTTAAAGGAAAATGTTAATTATTTATTAGATTATGTTCAATCCATTTATTTAACTGAAGAGAATATTGAAAAGGAAAAAGGTATAATTGAGCAAGAAATAAACATGTATAAAGATGATCCATTTTGGAATTTATACGAAGGTATTTTAGCAGCAGCATTTAAAGAAAATAACATGAGGAACCCAATTGCTGGTGAAGTAGAAGATATAATGAAAATAACAAAGGATGAATTAATGGATTGTTATAATACTTTTTATAATCCTTCTAATATGTTTATAGTAGCAACTGGTAGATTTAATCCCGAAGAGCTTGTTAGTATTATTAGAGAAAATCAAGAAAAGAAAAATTATAAAAAAATTGATAAAATAGTTGTTAAAAATTTTGAGGAACCAGATTCAGTAGTTAAGGAAAAAGTTGAACTTACAAAATCTATTAGTGAATCTAAAATAGCATTAGCTTTTAAGATAAGCAAAAAGAAAATAGATTTAAAGGACAAATTTAAATTAAATAGATATTTAAGCATATTATTGGAAGTATTATTTGGCTCAACTTCTTTGTTTGTTTCAGAGGCTAGAAATAAAAAGATATTAACTGACTCTGGTTTTGAGATAATGAATTCTGATTCTCATTATTTACCATGTTTGTTTTTAGAATCAAGTAATCCTGATGAAATAATAAATATGGCAAAAGGAAAAATAAACTCACTAGATATAACAGAAGAAGATTTTGAGAGAAGAAAGAAGGTTATGATTTCAGCTTATATTTCATCGTTTGATAAAATAGTTAGTATTAATGAAATGATAGTAGCAAACGTTATGAATTATGATGATTATATTCATGATCAAATAAAACGAATAAAAGAATTGGATTATGAAGAATTTATGAATATTATTAAATCTATTGATTTTTCAAATGTATCATCTGTTGTTATCAAACCTTCTGAAAAAAGTAATTAATGTTAATTTAATTGCTTTTTTTATTGACTTTAAATTCTATATAATGTAAAATGTTTTATGTAGCTTGTGGAGTAGTACTCAAGAGGCTGAAGAGGCGCCCCTGCTAAGGGTGTAGACCGGGTTAAACTGGTGCGAGAGTTCAAATCTCTCCTGCTCCGCCATATGTAAATTAACCGTTTAAATACGGTTTTTTTATTGCCTAAATAAGTTTTTAATGTATAATTAAATTAGGTGATAATGTGAAAAAATTAATTGCTATTTTTATATGTTTCTTTTTAGTAGTTGGTTGTTATAGTAATAATGCAAATAACGATTCAAATAGTGCAGATTCTAATAATACTTCGGTTCAAGATTATAGTATTATCGATGCTGTCAGTGCGCATGATATTATAGAAAATGAAGATGTTGTTATTATAGATGTTAGAAGTAAAAATGAGTATAATACTGGTTATATTGAGAATGCTATTAATATTCCGGTTGATTCTATTCAGTATAAGATTGAGAATATTGTTTCTGATAAGAACAAGAAAATTTTACTATATTGTAGAAGCGGAGCTAGAGCACAAGAGGCTGCTAAAAAACTTGCAAGTCTTGGTTATAGTAATGTGTATAGTTTTGGAGGAATAGTTGACTGGCCTTATGAAATTGTAAATTAGGTGGTGATGATATGGAAGATGTTAAAACATATTTAAAACATTATAGAAAATATTCATTTGATGATGAAAAATTTAATGAAGTTGATAATGTAATCTTATCGTTTTTATCATATATTAATTTTGATGGTATAGTTCCTAAAAATACCTCATCTATTACTGTTAATGATGCTGCAAGACTCTTTTTCAGCAAGTATTCTGATGATGAAATATCTCTTAATATAATGGCAATAAGGAAAGCAATTGAACTTTTAAAATTAATGCAAAATAGTGTTAGATTTGGTAATATGAGACTTTACAATTACGCTTACAATGTTGATGAAAACAGTCAATTTGGTGCATTATGTTGTAAGTTAGATAATAATACTATTTATATTTCATATGAAGGTACAGATAGTAGTATTAGTGGTTGGGAAGAGGATATGAAATTATCATATATGTTTCCTACATTGTCACAAAAGCAAGCTATTGATTATTTGAATTCTGTTGTTAAATTTACTGATAAAAATATACTTGTTGGAGGGCATTCTAAAGGTGGAAATCTAGCAGTTGTATCTTCAATGTATTGTAAGCCAAATATTAGGAAAAAAATAAGGTGTATTTATAATAATGATGGTCCAGGTCTTAGAAAGTCTGAATTTGAATCTCAAAATTATAAAGAAATTAAGGATAGAATTAAAGCTTTTGTACCTAAGGAAAGTATAGTTGGTTTGGTTTTAATGCATGATACTAATTATATTGTTGTCGAAAGCAAGGCAAAAGGAATACTCCAACATGATGGTACTTCTTGGGCGTGTTATGGTGGACATTTTATAACTTGTAATTTAAGCAAAAATAGTCAACGATATGAGGAAAACTTTTTGGCTTGGATAAAAAAGTATGATTATGACAAACGAGAAAAATTTACAAAATCTTTGTTTGATATATTTAGAAAAGCAGGCATTAATGATTTAGTTGAACTTAAATCTGCAAAAATAAAGGGCGCATTAAAACTAATAACATCTACTAAGGATATAGACTCTGATACTAAAGATATGGTTTTGGATTTTTTGAAGTTATTAATGATAGATTAAAAAAAGAGATTAATTGATTAATCCCTTTTTTAATGCTTGTATATTTTCATTCATTATCGTTAAATAATTTTCGTTTTCTTGTCTTTGTTTTGAAGTTATTGTTGATATTGTATTTAATGTTAATGTGTTAACATTTGTTTCAGTTATTATATTTTTTATAGTTTCGCTTTTTTCTTCGCCTTCAGTTAAATATATGTATTTTATAGTTCCATCTTTTATCATTTTTTTAACATCATCAATAGTTTTTGTTGTTAGGTTTTCATTTTCTTCTAATGAAATAACATTAAAATTATATTTAGATAAGAATTTGAATACGTCGTTAGAAACTACTATAGTTTTATTAGAACTATTTTCTGTTATTGATTTAAGTTCAACATCTAATTCTGATATTTTAAGTTTTAGTTCTTCATAGTTTTCTTCAACTTCTTTTAGAAGATATGGGTTTGTTATGTATTCCTCAAATCCTTTTTTGATGTTTTGACACACCATAAGCATATTTCCTGGATTTAACCAAAGAGACTCGATAGTATCATCGTATGTTACACCTTTGCTAGAATCTATTATTTTAATTTTTTTATTATTTTCTAGCATTTTAACAGCGTATTCTCTTTGACTGCCTTGACCATCATATATAAATAAATCACTCTTACTATAATTTTCAATTTGCTTATCAGTTAAAGTAAATGTATAAATGTTAGCTTCATCTGGATATATACTGTGAATAGTAGAATGATTTTCATATAACACCGTTGTTATATATTCTATTGGATAATATGCTACATATATATCTATATCTTCCATGCTATCTTTATTGAAGCATCCAGTTAACATTAAACAACACACGATTAATAAAAGTATTTTTTTCATTTTATCCCTCTTTCTTCTTTACTGGATCAATTCCGCAACAATTAAATGGATTACAACGAAGTATTCTTTTTATACTCATAAAACCACCAGTTATTAAACCATATTCTTTAATAGCGTCAAGCGCATAGTTAGAGCAACTTGGTATGTGCCTACAGTAATTGTGCCATGGCCCTGGTATAAGTTGGTATAACTTTATCAGTCCTAAACAGAAGTATTTCATTTAACCACCTATAATATATAATACAATAATTTTTAATAAAAGTAAATTTACATGTTTACTAAATTAATGTATAATTATCTTGGTGAAGAAAATGAAAATATTAGATGATTTAAATATAGTACCTAACGATATTGAAATTTATAAACAGGCATTTGTACATTCTTCATATAAAAATGAAGGACATGTTAAGGAAGATTATGAGAGACTTGAATTTTTAGGAGATGCTTTGTTAGATTTAATAGTGTCTGATTATTTGTATAATGCTAAGCATTTACAGGAAGGACAAATGACTAAATTACGTGCAAGCTTTGTATGTGAAAATGCTCTTTTTGAGTATTCAAATAAACTTGGATTAGGTGAGTATTTAATGCTTGGTAAGGGTGAACTTGAAACAGGTGGAAAACATAAAAAAGCAATAGTAGCTGATATATTTGAATCATTTGTTGCAGCTATATATTTGGATCAAGGGTTTGATAGGGCGAAAAAATTTGTATTAGATATTGTTGTTCCATTTTTAGATAGTGATGCTGACTTTTTTAAAGATTACAAATCAATACTTCAAGAAACTATTCAAACTACTCATAATATATTAGAATATAAACTTGTTAAAGAAGAAGGACCAGCTCATAATAAAGTATTTGAATATGATTTATTAATTGACGGTATTGTTTTTGGGCACGGTGTAGCAGGCACTAAAAAGGAAGCAGAGCAGCTTGCTGCTAAAGACGCTCTTGCTAAATATGTAAAAATTTAAAGAGTGGTGGTTTAGATGTATTTAAAAGAAATACGAGCGGTTGGTTTTAAATCTTTTGCAGATAAAATTTCTTTGGAACTTAGTTCTGGAATAAATGGTATAGTTGGACCAAATGGTAGTGGTAAAAGTAATGTTGTAGATGCAGTTAGATGGGTACTTGGTGAACAATCTATTAAGTCTTTACGTGGTGAAGGTTTAATGAGTGATGTTATATTTTCAGGCAGCAAATCTAGAAATAGCCAAAATCATGCTAGTGTAACATTAGTGTTTGATAATACTGATAGGCATTTGCCAATAGATTATTCTGAAGTTTCTATAAAAAGGAGAATATTTAGAAGTGGTGAAAACGAATACTATTTAAATGGTGAGAAATGTAGATTAAAAGATATTACAGATTTATTTATAGATAGTGGTTCTAGTAAAGAAGCTTTTAATATTATTTCTCAGGGTGAAATAACTAAAATATTGAGTGATAAACCAGAGGATAGAAGAGTTATTTTTGAAGAGGCTGCCGGGGTATTGAAATATAAGAAAAGAAAAGAAGAAGCAATTAAAAAACTTGGTAGGACACATGATAATATGACTCGTGTTAATGACATATTAGGTGAAATAGAATCAAATCTTGAACCACTTAAAATTCAAAGTGAAAAAGCTTTGCTTTATTTAACTAAAAAAAGAGAGTTAGAGCAAATAGAAATATCAGTTATTGCAAATGATATAGAACAATTTAATTATGAATATCAAACTTCAAAAAATAGAATAGAAGAACTTGGTAAAGAGAGTATTGATTTGTCTACTACAGTCAGCAATTTAGAAGCTACATTAGAAAGCGAAAAAGTATTGCTTCAGGAAGTGGAGTCTAAAATAAATCAAACTCAGAGCTTTTTGATGTCTGCTACTGCGGAAGTTGAAAGATTAAATGGTGAGAAAAATCTTGCTAGGGAAAGAATTAAAAATGATAGTAATAGTGATGAAATATCTAAGAAATTAGTTTCTTTAAGTGAGCAACAACTTGAACTTGAAACAAGTGTTAATAAGATGAATAGTGAACTCGAGTTAAAAAAATCTTATTTGGAAGATACAGTTAAGAAAAATAATTCTTTAGGGGCTCAGTTAAAAGATTTAAACGTCAAAAGGCATAGTTTAACTTCTGATATAGAGAGTTATGAAGAAAAAATATTTTCTAGCAAAAAAAGAATTTCTTTACTAGAAACTGAACTTGAAAATGGCAATAATTTGCCAAGAAGTGTAAAGTCTGTTATAAATAATCCTAAAATTAGAACTCATGGTGTTGTTTCTAGTTTGATTGATGTTAAGGAAGGTTTTGATATTGCTCTTGATATTGCCCTTGGTGCTAATCAAAATGTAATTGTTGTTGATACAAAAGAAGATGCTAAGGATGGGGTTAATTATTTAAAGAATAATAATTTAGGAAGAGCAACTTTTTATCCAATAGAAGTTATAATGCCTAAATTTATTGATGTTAATAGTAAAGAAAAGATTAAAAATGATAGTAATTATATAGGATTAGCATCAGATTTAGTTACTTGTGATTCTAAGTATAGAAATATTATATTAAACTTATTAGGAAATGTAATAGTTGTTAATGATATTGATACTGCCAATAGGATTAGTTCTATGGTTGATAAAAAGTATAGAATAGTCACAAAAGATGGCGAAGTTGTAAATGTTGGTGGTTCTATTACAGGTGGTAGTGTAAAGAAATCAACAATGAATAGTGAAAAATATGAAATAGATGAACTTAAGAGAAATATTTTTACCTTTGAAGAAAAATTAGAAAAGAGTAATAAAGAGCTAGATGAATTTAACAAAACACAACAATCTTTATCAAATTCTATAAACGATATTATTCTTGACATTGCGAGATTAAATGAAGAAGTTAAATATAAATCTAGTTTATTAAATAATGAGAAATCAAAGCTTGAGTCTATTAAAAAGGAAATTTCGAGTTTTAATAGTTTAGCTAATAATACAATGGAGAATGAAGAAATAAAAATAATAGAACTATTGAAGTCTAAAGAGCAAGAAAAAATAGAACTAATGTCTAGGTTAGAGTCATTTAACAAAAATAAAGAAATGCTAAATGATAATATACTTGATATAGAAAGCAATATTAAATTGAACAATAGTAAATTGGTAAAAATAAATGAAGAATCCCATAATTTGGAGATAAATGTTAATAGATTAGATGTAAAACTTGACAATTTGCTTAACACTTTAACTGAGGAATATAGCATGACATTTGATAAAGCAAAAGAAAATTATAAGTTAGAGATTGATGTAAAAGAAGCAAAGAAACAAGTAGCGTCTCTTAGAAATATAATAAATAATATAGGTGAGGTTAATACTGGTTCAATTGAAGAATTTGAGAGAGTCAGTGAAAGATATGAATTTTTAAATAAACAACGAGATGATTTAGTAAATGCAGAAAATGTATTATTAGAAATTATTGATGAAATGGACAATATAATGAATGAAAAATTTACTACTACATTTAAAGAAATAAATGAAGAATTTAAACTTGTGTTTAGGCAATTGTTTAATGGGGGAGATGCTAATCTTAAATTAAGTGATGAAACTAATATATTAGAAACTGGTATTGAGATTAGTGCTTGTCCTGCTGGTAAGAATTTGAAATCTATTTCATTACTTTCTGGTGGTGAAAAAACCCTTACTGCTATTTCATTGTTGTTTGCTATCTTAAGAGTAAGACCTGTTCCATTTTGTATACTTGATGAAGTAGAGGCTGCTCTTGATGAAGTTAATGTTGATAATTTTGGTAGATACTTATCAATATTTAGAAATAAAACTCAGTTTATAGTTATAACGCATAAGAAGAAAACAATGGAGTATGCTGATTGTTTATATGGAATAACAATGCAAGAATCTGGTGTTAGTAAACTTGTTAGTGTTAAGTTAGAAGATGTTAAGGCCTAGTAAACTAGGCTTTTTTGACATAAAAAAAGAAATATAACAATTATATTTCTCTCATTTTATCAGCATCCTTAAATGGATTTTTCTTATCAATCTTATCTATAAATAAAATTCCATCCAAGTGATCTATTTCGTGTTGAAAGGCTATTGAAATTTCCTCTCTACCTCTATATTTTATTTTATTTCCGTCCATGTCATATCCTTCGATAGTTGTTCTTGCATATCTAGGAACTATTCCTTCAGTTTCCCTATTTATTGAAAGACATCCTTCGCCTTCTCCAGCATATATTAATTCTTCAGAGTGGCTAGTTATCACTGGGTTAAATATTATATATGTATCAAAATCTTGTTTTCCATCTACTTCTTTTTCGGCAACAACAACAAAGAATCTTTTATTTATTCCTAATTGTGGGGCAGCCATTCCCATTCCTGGTCTTAAATCATATTTTTGAGCTAATTCGTCTATTTGACTATTTCTTAAGTATTCAATCATATTATTAATCATATCTTTATATTCTTGTTTTATTGGAAAAGTTACATCAGTAGATATTTTTCTTAATCTTTTATCTTTTTCATCTAATATATCTTTTGTTCTTAACATTTTACAACACCTCTTGAATAATGTATATTATATCACTGTTTTATGTAAAATTCCAATATAAAAGGAGAGTTTTTAAACTCTCCGATGTTATTAAGCTATTCTAGCTCCGATAACAATTACTAATAGAATAAATAATACTATTATAATAGCAGCTCCGCTTCCCCAACCGTAACCGTATCCATAGCTAGGATAAGAGTATCCTCCACCACAGCAAGGATTTTGTTGGCAACATCCGCTGTTGTATCCGTATCCTCCAGTATAACCATAAGAGTACATATTTCTACCTCCTTTTCATTTATAATATATTAAAGTACTTTACGTTTTGACATTGCAAAAGTCTATTAAATTAAAAAAAGTTGTAATATTTATGGTATTATAGTATAAGAGAGGATTTGAGTACAATGGCAAAAATGAAATCTCTTAAATTAAAGGAAGATTTTAAGAAGATAGATAAAATTATTTTAATATTTACAGTTATTTTATTCATTTTTGGACTTTTAATGATATTCTCAGCTTCAAACGTAAGTTTATCAATGAAAGGAAAAAATCCTTTTTCATATCTTACTAAGCAAGCTGTTACACTGTTTATATCGTTTTTTATTTTTATTTTGCTTATAAAGATTCCTAGTAGATATTATTATTTTATTTCTGTTGTAGTAGGTGGATTATTACTTTTAACATTAACATACTTGCCTGTATTTGGAGATTCTACAAGGGGTGCTAAAAGTTGGATAGATTTAGGTTTTTATTCTATACAGCCTAGTGAATTTGCTAAAGTTGTTCTTATAATGTTTTTTGGTGCTTATTATGAAAAATATAGATTAAAGTGCAAGGAAAGTTGGATTGCAGTTTTAGTTCCTATTTTTATAGCAATTTTGGTTTTTGGCTTGGTATTTTTACAACCAGATTTAGGAACTGCTATTATAATTGCTAGTATAGTTGCTATGGTTTTTATTGCATTACCTATTGATAGGTTTAAAAAAATAGTGATAAGTGGTATAGCGTGTGCCATAATAGCAATAGGTGTTATTTTATTATTTGGATTTAATTTAAAAGATAAAATTCTTTCACAAACTCAGTTAGATCGTCTAAACTTTAAGGATCCTTGCAGTAGATACACTGAATCAACTGGTTATCAATTATGCAATGGTTTTATTGCTATGAATAATGGTGGGGTATTTGGAAGTGGATTTGGAAAAAGCACACAAAAATATTTATATCTTCCTGAACCTCATAATGATTTTATTATGGTTATAGTTGTTGAAGAACTAGGGTGTATTGCATTTTTAATAGTAATGGCAATTTATATTTTAATTTTGTATAGAATTTTAAAGATTGCTAGAAATGCTTCTAATTTGAGAAATTCTGTAATAGCGTATGGCGTAGCTATCTATATTTTTTCACATATTGTAGTAAATCTTGGTGGAGTATTTGGACTTTTTCCAATGACAGGTGTTCCATTACCATTTTTAAGTTATGGTGGTAGTTCGGCTCTTACTTTGGTTATTGCGTTATCACTTGTACAAAGAGTATGTATAGAAAACTATGATGCAAAAAGAAAAATATTAAGGAAGGAAAATGGAAATGTATAAAGAATAATCTCTTTGAGGAGGTTATTTTTTTATGAAATATTTAAAATTATATAAAAATAAGATTATATTAATTTCTTGTGTTTTATTATCACTTTGTTTATTTGCAGGAGTATACTATTTTAGCTCTAATAATGCTGAGGTTAATGATAAAGTTGAAGTTGAAGATGTAGCTTCAAATAATATTACAATTGTAGAGGATACATATACAGTTGAAATAAAAGGTGCGGTTGTAAATCCTGGAGTTTATAAGATGAAGTCAAATTCTAGAGTAATTGATGTTGTTTCTATTGCAGGTGGGTTTACCGATTCTGCAAATACTAGATATATAAATTTGAGTAAGAAAATATCTGATGAAATGAGCATAATAATTTATACTAACGATGAAATAAATCAGTTTAAAGAAAAAAATATCGTTGTGGTTGAAGAAAAATGTGAATGTCCAAAGGTTGTAAATGATGCTTGTTTAAAAGACGTAACAGATAATAATTTAGTTTCATTAAATAAAGCTACTTTGGAAGAACTTATAACAATTCCTGGTATAGGAGAATCCAAAGCAAAGTCTATAATTGAATATAGAAACTCAAAACAATTTGAAAAAATAGAAGATATTATGAATGTAAAGGGAATAGGGGAATCTTTATTTAATGCAATTAAGGAATATATTTCTATTTAAGATAATAGTTTTTTTGGTTTTATTAGGTGTTTTATTAATAAGCATTATCATGAATAATATTTTTTTTAGTACATCATTATATAAGGGTAATGAAGAGGTAATAAGAGGTTATGTTACAAAAATTAGTTTGGATAATTCAAAACTTACAATAAATTTAAGAGCTAAGGAAAAAGTATTAGTTAATTATTATATAAATACAAACCTAGAAAAAAATAATATGTTTAATGAGATAAAATTAGGGGATTATTTAGAAATTTATGGTAAATTTTCTATTCCATCTGATAGCACAAACTTTAATATGTTTAATTATAGAAAATATTTAAAAAATAACGGTATATATTATATATTTAAAATGCAGTCATTCAAAAAAATAAAGAATAATACGAATATACTATATTTATTAAAACAAAAAGTTGTTAATAGAATAAATTCGTTTAAGTATTCTAGTAGTTATATATTTTCATTTATATTAGGTGATGCTTCATATATATTGGATAACGATATGAATAGCTATAGAAAAATTGGAATAGCGCATTTATTTTCTATATCTGGTATGCATATAAGCCTTATCATATTATTACTTTCTAAATTTTTAAATAAAACTAATAAAATTTTTAAAAATATATTTATAGTATTGTTTATGTTATTTTATTTATTTCTTATAAATTTTTCAGTTACTGCCTTGAGAGCGTGCCTTTTTGCGTTATTTTTGAGATTTAATAAGAAAAAGAATCTATTTTCTAATATAGAGATTGTTGTAATTGTTTATATAATTTTATTAATAATTAATCCAATGAATTTATACAATATGGGATTGCAAATTTCAATAATTGTGTGTTTTTTCTTAGTATTATTTTCAAAGTTTATTGCTAGTAAAAATAAAATTAAAAGTTTGTTTTTGGTATCTTTTATTTCATACATATCAACAATTCCAATAATGGTATATTATTTTGGTGAAATAAATCTTATAAGTATATTTGCTAACGTATTATTTGTTCCATTTGTATCTTATATACTATTTCCTTTGTGTATTATTACATTTGTTTTTCCGGTATTTGATTTTTTGTTATATGCGTTATTTAATATATTTTCGTTTATGACGAATTTTATTAATTCATTTTCTTTATTTAGATTAAGTTTTGCTAAACCTAACATTATGATTATAATTTTATATTATGTACTTTTACTTTTATTTTATAAGAATAAAAAGTTTATATTTTTATTCATTTCTATTTTAATAATTCATTATAATATCATTTATTTTAATAATAAATATTGTGTATATTATTTTGATGTAGGCCAAGGAGATTCTGCACTTATAAGTTTTCCACATAATTCTTTAAATATACTTATAGATACAGGTGGAAAGATAAATTATTGTGATAGTGAACTTGGTTGTAGTAATTACAGTTTAGCTACCCAATTAATTATTCCATCTTTGAATAGATTGGGAATTAAAAATTTGGATTATTTAATAATTTCGCATGGTGATTATGATCATATGGGAGAAGCTATTAACTTAGTTAATAATTTTAAAGTAGGGAAAGTGATATTTAATTGTGGAGAGTATAACGACTTAGAAAAAGAACTAATTAAAATATTAGATAAAAAGAAGATAAAATATTATTCATGCATTAAAGAGATAACTATTGACAATTATAAATTAGAGTTTTTAAATACAAAAGAGTATGATAATGAAAATGATAATTCTAATGTAATTTATTTTAATTATAATAATTATAAATTTCTTTTTATGGGTGATGCAGGAATAGATAAAGAGAAAGATATTCTAAATAAATACAATCTAAATAATATAGATGTATTAAAGATAGGACATCACGGAAGTAAAACAAGTAGTAGTAAGGAGTTTATTAATGAAATAAGTCCAAATTATTCCATTATTAGTGTTGGTAAAAATAATAGATATGGTCATCCAAATAAAGAAGTTTTAAATAGTTTAGAGGATTCAACAATATTTAGAACAGACAAGCATGGTAGTGTTGTGTTCAAAATTAAAAATAATAAAATAGAAATTGAAACTTGCGTACCATAGAAAGAAATAGAAACGAATGCGGAATCGATGAGATTAAAACAGAGGAAGCAATTGTAAATCAAGATTCTTGGATGATAATGGAAAAATTTGACTTTGTAAGAACTGATAAAACAAAATTTGGTGTGGATACTTACCTAGATGAACAGCAGTATTATCTAGCAAAAAAAATGTATTTTGAGAATAAAAAAATAATTAATGGGAAGGCACTAAAGTTAATAATTTAAAATATTAATCATATGATATAATTTATTTGTAGGGCGTGATAATATGAATGATTGTAATAAAAAATTTATTGAAAAAAATTCTATAGATATATCTCAAATTGATGAAAATATATATGATGGAAGAAGTGTAAACGAAATAATAAGTAAATATGAAATACAGGGCGAATCAATTAATGAAGATGTGTCTGTAGAAAATATGATAGGAATATATTCTATTTCAAATAGTATTCCAAAGTTTTTTCCTTATGCGTTAGATTCATTTTTTTGTGAAGGCGGAGATGGTTATCATTCTAGAGCTATAAGCATGCTTGAATATGATGATGCTAATGTTATTAATGGCTTACAGAGAAGTTTCAGGGAAGAACCAATGGGTTTGATCGAATTTGATACAAATAAATACTTGGTGTTCACTAATGGTATGCACCGTTTTATGGTAATGAGATTATTGTATTTATCTGCAAAATGCAGGTGTAATAGTGATGAAGAAAAAGATGAATTGCAAAAAAGATATACAATACCAGTTAAAACCACAAAAATTGATTTTATAAAAACATATTGCAAATATTTGATTAATATGTTTCAACCAATAAGTTGTATGGATGAATTTTATACTAAAGTTGAAAAGACTACGAATTTTAAGGGTGAGACGGTGTATTGTTTACATAAATATATTTGCTTTGATCAAACTAAACGAATATATGAAACTAGTGAAAGAATGGAACAATATCTAAATAGCTATGTTCATTTGGGAAATGAATATGATAGTAATTATAGTAAAACTGGGCGTTCTGTTTTGAAAAACTTTAAGGGTGAATCTACAATTCTTTCTGATGAAGAATTAATATTATTTACGAAAAATATGATTTTAAAGTCAAATAGATTTACAGCAAATGCAATTGACCAATTAAAAGAACAAACTTTAAAATATAAATCTTTTAATGAATTTATGCAATCATATTTTAAAGATATATTAGATTTTAACTTTACAATGGAGGGAGAAAAAGATGGTAACATTAAAAAGTAATAATAGTGTTTCAAGCATATTTTTAGAAAGACATGTAGAATATGATTTTTATTATGAAATACTTTTAAATAATGCAATGATTGGTATATCAGCTATATCAAAAAAAGGTAATAATATGATGTATATTTATATTAAACCAGAATATAGAGGAAATAATTATGGTAAAGAGGCATTTAATTTACTTATTAATGAGTTTAGAAAGTTAAATATAAATGTAATTTCTTTAGAAATAGAGAAAAATAATACTCAGATGTTAAGAATATTAGAACACGAAAAATATAAGATAATTAGAAGTTCTTTTGATTTTAATTTTTATGAAATGAATATTTAAATTTCATAAATATATGAAAGAATGATTTAATGTTTAAAAGGCTATCAATATAATTATTGGTAGTTTTTTTATTAACCAGTTAATTTTTATATATTTGGATTATAAGTTATAAATGTGATAAAATAGTTGTAGGTGATAGTAGTGAGGTATAAGTATCAAAGAACTCAAATATTTCGTAAAAAACTAGATCTTCCGAAAGATATTTTATTTAAAGTTTATAATTGTACACTTTTATTTAGTGAGTTTATAGAATATAAATTAGATGATAAGATTCCAATAACCTGTTTAGATGTTAGAGATAGACAAATAGTGAAAAAGTTTGGGTTGGAAAAAGCAAAACAGTTAGATTGGGAATTGCTAGATTATGGTATTTATAATGGTGAAAATGATTTAAAAAAGATTATAATGAGTTTTGACGAAAATATTCAGAATTTAAATGAGACTTTGTATGAAATGATCAAAGATCAAATGAAACCTAGTGATTATTCATCAAGTATGAAAGAGTTTTACAAGGATAGAATATTACCTATTTTAGAAGGCGATTCTGATGATTTGCGTAGTCAAAAATGGAAATTTAATCATGGGGAGCTTTCTCTTAAAGAGTTGATTTTTAATTGGGATTTATACAAGGACAAGGATTTAAGTTATTGTTTGATTAGAGATCGTAATAATGAATTTGGAATTAGTGATAATCAGTTAAAGCAGTTTATGGGTGAATTTGATAGCATTGCAGAATTGATACTTTTAAAAACGAATATTTATACATTTATAAGTGAAATAAATAATTCAAAGAGTGAATTTGAAAGAAAAAAAGTCATAAAGAAAGTGACAGACTCGATTTTAGATACGATTGATCAAGAATTTAATAACTCAAGTTTGACAAATGAACAGTATAATCAACTTTTTAAATATTCATCTATTGAAGAATATTTAACAAAAAATTCAGATGAGATGGTGACAAATAAAATACTTAGTGAATTAAAATATTTGAATTTGTCAGAATTTCATTTATTAGATATTTCAATCCCATTTTCAATTTTAAAAAATAGAAATGTATTATCTTTTTTAAGTGAGTATGGTTTAAAAAACGTTATTGAATTTGATGATGAATGTGGACATTTTTTTACTAAAAATAATTATGAAATGCTAAAAAATATGTATTCATTATATCTTCATTATGCAACGAATAATCCGGATACAAGAACTAGTATAATTACCAAGGAAATTTATAGCGAAAACAATCTTGGCTCTTACAAGCCATATACAAAAGATGAGTTTTATGAGGCCATTAGACGAATGATAGTGTATGGACCTAGCGATTCTACTTTTGCGGATAAATGTCCTGATTATAGAGATATAACTGGGGCTTTTAGGATAAAAAATCCCGAATTATTTATATCGGATCAATCTCCAGAAGAATTAAAAAAAGCATTTTATACGAAATCAATTACACCTCAATTACTTGTGAAACATCCTGAATATATTGAATATTTAAATGGCAAGAATTTAGAATCTTGTTTTAAGAGTAGAAATATTGAAATAAGAAAATCAGATTCCTATTTAGAGAGTGAAAATTTGTATCATTTTATAAGTGAAAATTCGGATTTTAATACTACTATTAAATTTATCACTGATAATTCAAACGCGTTAGAAATTATTTTTGATAAATCATGTTTTCTCTTCCCTAGGTCTTTATCAAGTGAGCTTGTTTTTTCTGAAAAATCAAATTTTAGTGAAATATTAAAACAATTCAAAAATATTATTAATAGTGGCAAATTTAAGGGCGTTACTGAATTTTTAAAAATTCCAGATGTTGAACTAAAAGACGCTTTTAGAGAATATGTATTAGAGTGTGGTAATGATATAGATACTAAAAAAGTACAATATGCATCGGATATATTATCAAAGCTTTTAACGTCTAACTCAAGTGAAATATTTACATTTAGAAAAGAACTTGCTCCTCAAATATTAAAGTCTGACAATCCCTTTGAGACATTTGATAAAATTGAGTCACTCTTTGTTAAAAATAATATTCCTACAGTAGGAAAAATATATTCTTGCTTTGATATATTACATCCTAATTTTGAAGGATTTAACTTTGATAATTCTATGATTTCACCTGTTTTGAAATCATCAACATTAATGGGGAAAAATATAGTAATTTTTTCAGATTTAATTAAGTGTTCCTTTGGCTCAAATAATAGGTCGGTTAATGATTATTTAAATAATATTGATTTTGCATCGAAATTATACGAGAGTATAAGAAAAGGACAAATTCAGTATGATGAACTTGATCAAGTGGAAAAAGATGAACTCCTTATTTTTAGTAGACATTTAGCAACTTTATATAATAATACTTTACAAGCCAAGAAAATGGTTGAAGAGGTTAAATTAACTGGGAGTGTTATGGACGATTTATTAGAACTTTCAAAAAAAATGTCGCCAAACGGAACGCTGGATTATAACTTAGGTGATAGAGTTATTAGGATGTTTTGTGGATTTGCTGGAATCAATACATTAAGTCAAGCAAAGAAATATATTTATAAAAAAATTACAACGGCTGATGAAAAAAATAGAAATGCAGCAGGTTATGATATGATTTTAGAGCGAGGGGATTTCATTAAAGGTATTGGAAGTGTTAATTATTTAAAAGATATCTTACAAAATGGTAGTATTTCAAAAGAATATCTTGGTGCTAGCGCAGGTAGTGATTTTACACCGCTAGATACTGATGTGTCAATGATTATAACAAATGATAGTACAATATCTGATAAAATAAATTCTACTGCTGCAAATTCTTACGGGCCAATATGGTTCGTATTAAAAAATGATGATAGATTTATGATTACTAGAGATAGTAATAGGACATTTGATGCAAAAAAGGATATGACTAAAATGGAAGTATTTTATACTGGAGTGGTTGGTAAAGATCATTATGGAATTAGAACAGGATTTGCATCAAGTGAAATTAATTATGTAGTTATGGAAGATTATGATTCTAGGGTTGGACTTGAGATTGCAATGAATGGTTTTTATATTCCGGTTGCTGATAAAAATGGTAAAATCATATTTACTCCAAATGATTATGATAAATTGAGGAAAAAAATGTCTGGGTTATCATATTATGGTGAAAATAATTATGTTTTTTCAAATAATTTGATAACAGAGGATACACAACATTTTGCGGATCAAGTAGAAAAGTATGGTTATGAAATTCATGAAAAAAGAGAAAAAATTACTGCGGTTATAAAAAAATCTCTTGGTGAACTTGATTTACAATTGAAGACTTATATGGATGGCGATTTAACAGAAGGAATTGTCGAATTAATTGACACAGGTTCTACTGGAAGAGGGACAAATAAACTTGGTGATGGCGATTTTGACTTTATGATGAGATTAGATAAATCAATATTATCTGATTCATGTAAAGTTGAACAACTTAAGAAAAAAATGCTTAAAAATTTTGGAAAAGATGGTTCTTCAGAATTAACTGCTGATGGTGATTTTAGATTAAAAAATGTTGAAATTGATGCAGAGACTATAGTTGATATAGATATAACATTTGATAAAAAAACAGATAAAGTTTCATATTCAACTGATATGGCATTACAGGATAGGCTTTCTACAATTAAAAAAATAGATCCTAAAAAGTATAAATATGTTGTTGCGAATATTCTTCTTGCAAAAGAAGTTTTAAAACAAGCTGGGGTATATAAACCTAATCGTGGAGAAACTCCTCAAGGAGGCCTTGGTGGAGTTGGAATTGAAAATTGGATTCTGCAGAATGGTGGTTCATTTGTTGATGCTGCAACAGACTTTATCAAAATGTCCGTTGGGAAAAATTTTTCAGAATTTAAAGATAGTTATTATATATGGGATTTTGGTGAAAATCATTTAGCTAGTAGAAGAGGAAAATATCCTCATGATAATTTTGTTTCTAGTAATATGAGTGAGGATGGCTATAATAAAATGGTACAAGTATTAAATACTTATATAAATAATGTCAAATTGATTGATTATAATGGCGTTCATAAGTAAAATAATTGTATTAATAAAAGATATATTGGAGTGTTTAAAGATACCAATAATAGAAATTTTAGGTTTTAAAATTTAGAAAATTAATGGTTATGTAAATTATTTAAATAGTGAGAAATAAAGCAGTTAAAATATAGGTAACAAATAATTTTAATTATCATAATATATAGGGACACGTGATAAGTGTTTATATAGATAAAGAAGAATATTTTCTTCTTTTTATTTTTATGTTATAGTTATTATATTGGGTGATGATTATGAAGAAAGTAGTTTTAATAGATGGAAATAATTTAATGTTCAGAAGCTATTACGCAACTATGTATTCTGGAAACATAATGAAAAATTCTAAGGGCATTCCTACAAATGCACTTTATGGTTTTATAAATATGATAAATAAAATAATTCAAGAAGATAAACCAGAATATATGTTGATAGCGTTTGATAAGGGAAAAACTTTTAGGCATGCTAAATATGATTTTTATAAGGGTGGAAGAATAGAAACTCCAGATGATCTTAAACAACAGTTTAAAATTGTTAAAGAGCTATTAACTTTAATGAAGATTAAATGGTTTGAAATAGACAATTATGAGGCGGATGATATAATTGGTACACTTTCTTCATGGATAGATAAAAGCAATGATTACATTGGAACTATAGTTAGTAGTGATAAAGATTTATTGCAACTTATTTCTGATAAAATAGTTGTAAAACATTTAAAGCAAAATGATTGCATTATGATGAATCGTGATAAATTTTATGAAATATATGGTATTGAACCAATTAACATGATTGATCTAAAAGCGATTGCAGGAGATTCCTCAGATAATATAAAGGGTGTAAATGGGATAGGCGAAAAGGGAGCTTTAAAGCTTTTGAGCGAGTATAAAACTGTTGAAAATATTTATGATAATATAGATAGCATTGGTGGTAAAACAAAAGAAAAATTATTGTTAGGTAAAGAAGATGCAATGATTAGTAAAGAATTGGTTACTATATATAGAGAGGTTCCACTTGATTTTACTTTAGAGGATTTAAAATATGAAAATATAGTAAGTGATGAATTAATAGAAAAGTATAAAGAATTAGAATTTTTTTCTTTTGTAAAAAAATATGAATCAAATAAAGTAGAAGAAAAAAATATAAATTTAATTCGTGTTAATGATTTAAGTGATATATCAATAGATAGTGATTCAGCATTTTTGATAGAGCTAGACAATATAAATTATCATTTTGCAAATATAGTTGGAATGAGTATTTATGATGGTAGTAAATTTTACTATGTTGATAAAAGTTTAGTTGGTAAGGTTGTTGATAAATATAAACAATATTTTAAAGTAACATATGATTTAAAAAAAATGTTAAGCATTTTGAGAAGATTTAACATAGAACTTAAAGATGTAGATGATATTATGATTGAGGCTTATTTACTTAATTATAATTTGAAAGATGATGTTGCTTATTTAGCAAACCAATTTGAGTATAATATTGATTTTAATGAAAATGTATTACATGATGAGGATAAATTTATAAATTCTAGTGTTAAAAAGTGTTTGTTTTTGTATGAAACAAATGACAAGTTGAAGAATAAATTAAATAATGAGAATATGTGTTATTTATATACTGATTTAGAGCTTCCGTTAACATATGTGTTAGAGGATATGGAAAGTACTGGAATTAGGGTAAATATTGATACTTTGGATAAAATGAAAGAAGAATTTGAAGTAAAAATAGAAATGATTTCAGATGAAATTTATGATTTGGCAGGTACAAAGTTTAATATTTCATCTCCTAAACAATTAGGTGAAGTTTTATTTGAAAAATTGTCCCTTCCAAGTAGTAAAAAAACCAAGAGTGGATATTCAACAAATGCAGATGTTTTAGCCAAGATGATCGATAAACATCCAATTATACCTAAAATTATTGAATATAGAATGCTTACTAAATTATATGGGACTTATATTGTTGGATTAAAACCTTATATAATGGAAGATGGAAAAATTCATACTATATTCAATCAAACACTTACTAGAACAGGTCGTCTTTCTTCTAGTGAACCTAATCTTCAAAATATTCCTATTAGATATGAGGTTGGTAGGTTAGTTAGAAAGTGCTTTATTCCTGAAGATAATAGTATATTTATAACTAGTGATTATTCTCAGATTGAACTTAGAATACTCGCTCATTATTCTGGAGTTGATGAACTTAAAAGTGCATTTATTAACGGAATAGATATACATACTAAAACTGCTTCTGATATCTTTGATGTACCAATAGAAGCTGTTACAAAAGATATGCGAAGACATGCTAAAGCAGTAAACTTTGGCATAATATATGGTATAAGTGCTTTTGGATTGTCAGAGGATATAGGCATTTCGCCCGCTAATGCTAAAAAATTTATGAATAAGTATTTTGAAGAATACCCTGGTGTTAAAGAATACATGGATAAGGTTATAAAAAAGGCGTATGAAACATTTACAGTGACTACTTTAATGGGCAGGAGAAGAGTAATAGATGAACTTAAAAATACTAATTATATGATAAGAAGCAGTGGCGAGAGAATGGCATTGAATACTCCTATTCAAGGAACAAGTGCAGATATAATAAAAAAGGCTATGATAGAAATTTATCAGAAAATAAAAGAAAAAGGGTTAAAAAGTAAAATGATTATCCAAATACATGATGAGCTCATGTTTAATGTTGTTAATGAAGAAAGAGAAGAAATTGAAAAAATAGTAAAGGAAACTATGGAAAATACTTATAAACTTTCTGTACCATTGGTTGTTGAAATTGATAGTGGTAATAATTGGTATGAATTAAAATAGGGATGTGGTATATTGAATAAGGTTACTACTGTATTACTTAAAAGTTTTATTGTTAATACAGTTTTAGTATTTATTAAATTTATTATAGGTTTTATTGGAAAGTCAAATGCTCTTTTAGCAGATGGCGTGCATTCTTTATCTGATTTGGCTACCGATGTTGTTGCTATGGTCGGTTCAAAGTTGTCTGATAAACCTGCTGATAAGGAGCATCCATATGGTCATGGAAGGCTTGAATATGTAACTAGTATAATAATTGGTATAGTTATATTAGTACTCGGATTAGCACTTGTTTTCAATAGTGGGTCTAATGAAATACCAAGTATTATAGTTGTTTATGCTTCTATAGTAACGATAGTTGTTAAATTTTTCATTGCAAAATATTTATGCGTAATGGGTGGAAAAATGAATAATCAAATATTAATATCTAGCGGCAAAGAAAGTTCCATGGATGTTATATCTTCTATAGTGGTTTTAATTTCGTCATTGTTAATTCAATTTTCAGATAAAATATCAATTTTTAAATATACAGATATGATTTCCACTATATTGATAGGGTTATTTATTATAAAAACAGGTATATCTATACTTAGATTGAATATTAATTTAATTTTAGGCGAAGTAGAGGCTGATGAAAATTATTTAAGTGATGTAAAGAATATTATTAAGAGTGTTTCTGGTGTAAAATTAATTGATAATATTGATATTATAAAATTCGGTAGCTATAATGAGGCAAAAATTCAAATATCGGTTAATGAAGATACTTCTTTAATAGATGCGCATTCTATAGCACATCAAGTTGAAGACAAACTAAAAAGTAAAAGTGAATTGAAAATTAAATATGTTATTATTCATATAAATCCAATAAAAAGCTCCTAGTTTAGACTAGAAGTTTTTATTTACAGATAAATCTATTATTAAGTCAAAATTATCGTCGGAAGCAACAATATTTTTATGCAATTGACCACATTTTTCACATTTGTATATTATTTTATATGTATCTTTAAATTTTTCTATTCCTATTGGTTTAAGAAGACCTTTACACGAATTTGCTCTATCACCAGGATTGATATCTACATGTTTAGAGTATAAACATTTATTACAATGGTCTCTTGCAGTGTAATTTAGTTTGTTTATTTTTTCTCCACATTTTTCACATATAAATTCTTCATCCACCATATTAAATTGTTTCAAAAATAATCACCTAATATAATTTTAAAATAAATAGCAAAAAAATCAAGTAAAATTTATTATTTTGTGTTATAATAATTAATACTAGGAGGTGTGCACCATGAATGATGATTTTGAGATGTTGGATGATGATGATTTTAAGGATGTGTCATCAAAAAATAATGTAGAAAATAATAATTATGGAACACCTGTTTATACTAATTCCAATAGAGATCAATTTATACAGCAAGATAATCAATATATTAATCCGGATGGTAGTAGGTTGGTTTATAGTTCTTCAAATAGAAATCAAGTTGAAAATTATGGTACTCCTGTATATAGTACTTCTAATAGAGAACAAGTAAATAATAATGTTGATAATACTTTAGCTTATATGTATGATGATGAGAAGTCAGAAAGTTATGAAGAAGCCTTAAAAACTGCAACTCCAGAGGTAAATAAAGAGAAAAATCCTGTTGAAACTAAAGTGGAGGTACCAAAGGAAGTTACGTATAGTGATGATTTTATGGATTATGATCCGATGCTTCATAATGATTTACAAACTGATGGTGATTATGTTATATCTCCATACGATCCAAATAATAAGAGTGATTATATTCCAGAAAAAACAGAATTTGATAGTGAAGGTATGATGGAGTATAATGCTGATGAAAATGTTGAAAAGGAAAAAGTTCAGGAAAATGTTGAAGAACCAGAGGTACCTGAAACATATAATACAGCTGGAATGATGCAATATGATACTAACAATGTCGACACCTTTAATGATGGAAAAACTCCAACTGAAACAGTGGTTACTAGATTTATTTTTGATGATATGAAAAACAGTAGCGAAGACATGCCAAGTGGTCTTGATAAAAAGCAAGAAATAAATATAGGACAAAATTCTAATTCTGATAATCTTACTAATCAGAATTTGAGTACGAATGTAGATTTTGATACTGGAAGGGGAGCAATACCTATATATAATAGACAAGATGAAATAGATGCAAATATAAAGAAACAAAATTCTAGCAGGAAAACATATGAAATGGTAGGAATGATAATATTTTTTGCACTATTAATTTTACTTATAAGTTTTTTTCCAGATATAAATAAAATTTTTGATAACTTTAAAAAATAATACCATTTAAGTGGTATTTTTTGATATAATTATATGTAGATTTGAGGTATTTATATGGATTATACTGTTAAGATAGATGAATTTGAGGGGCCTCTTGATTTGTTACTTCATTTAATAAAACAAGATGACATAGATATTTATGACATATCAATAGAAAGAGTTGTAACTCAGTATATGGATTACATTGAAAAAATGCAAGAGTTAAATTTAACAATAGCATCTACTTATTTAGTTATGGCAGCTGAGCTAATAGAAATGAAATCAAGATCGTTGCTTCCAAAACAAACGGCAGTTGATGATAATGATGAGTATATAGAAGATCCCAAAGAACAATTGATAAAAAGATTAGTCGAATATAAACAGTATAAAGAGATGAGTACAAAATTTAGAGATTTAGAACTAACTAGAAGCTTTATATTTACTAAGCAACCGGATGATATGAAAGAATATATTGAAGATGAAATAATAGATCCTGAAAATAGCAAAGATGTTAATATATTAATTCAGGCTTTTCAAGAATTACTTAACAAGAAACAATTAAATAGGCCTCTTAATACGTATATATCTAAAAAAGAAATATCTGTAGTTGAGAGAAAAAAACAAGTAGCAAGTATCTTAGAAAAAAAGAAAAGGGTTTATTTTGATGAACTTTTTGATATTATGACTAAGGATTATGTTGTAGTAACATTTTTAACTATACTTGAGATGGCTAAAGAATCTAGTTTGGAAATAAAACAGGATGCAAATTTTGATCAAATACTAATTTTGAAAAAGGGTGGTAATAATGAAGTTTAAGCCAATTTTGGAAGGACTTTTATTTATAGTTGGCGATGAGGGATTATCAAAAGAAGAAATATGTGAAGTTTTAGATGTTTCTGATGATATTGTTACAGAAATTATAGATGAACTTTCTAAAGATTATAATAATGAAAATAGAGGTATAAGTTTAGTGTTTTTAGGAAATAAATATAAACTTGTTACAAAAAAAGAATATGCTTCATATTATAAGAAACTAGTAGAGGCAACAAGTAATACTTTATCACAGGCAGCGCTTGAGACATTAGCAGTGATAGCGTATAATGAACCAGTTACTAGGATAGAAGTTGATCAAATAAGGGGAGTTAGTAGTAGCCAGTTAGTTAGAAAATTGGTACTTAAAGGGTTGATATGCGAAGCTGGTAAATCTGAACTTCCTGGAAGACCAAACCTTTATAAAACAACAGATAAATTCTTGGATTATTTTAATTTGGCAAGTAAAGATGAACTTCCAAAATTTGATAATGTTGTTAGTGAAGCTGTTGAAAGTTCTATATTTGATACTAAGTATAAAGAAGAAATTGAGGAAATCGTTCAATAAAGTATAGCAATTTATAATATCTTATGTTATAATGTCTATATGCCCGTATGGCGGAATTGGTAGACGCACACGACTCAAAATCGTGCGAAGAAATTCATGTCGGTTCGAGTCCGACTATGGGCACCATTATGGTTTAATGCTTATTTTTAGGCTTACTTATAAATGCTAACTAGTTGTAGTTAGCTTTTTGTTTAGTTAGATGGTGATGAATATTATATGATATATGAAAAGAATTACAAATATTCTATTATTGATGAGTATATATTTAACGAAAAATTTTTACAGTATAAAATCGATGGCAGCAAATACAAGAGATATTTTTTAGTTTTTGATAGTAATGGTAATAGTAGTGAGATTCCTAATAGAGATTATTTGCAAAAATTGGATAATATAGGAAAAGTTTATGATATTGAAGAAATAACTTCATCTTGTGCAAACTTTGATAGTATGTACGATAAGTTGTACTATTATCATGTAAATGATAAGTATTTTATTAAATATATAGTAGAAGTTGAAAAAGAAGAGTTAATTAGTTTTAATGATGATAGTGAGCAAATTAGATTATTGTTTGAAAATGTTTAATTTGACATATTTATTTTAAAGTGTTAGTATAACCTCTACAAATTTTTGTAAGGGGTTTTATTATGAATTTTATTCAATTAAATGAAAATTTTGATTTAAAGAAACATGATTTTTGTGGCTCTGAATCTAAACTTTATATAGTTGGTAATGACTTATATAAGTTATATAATACCAATAATGTAAGTAGTATATATCATTTATTATGCTTGACTTCAAAACAACGTAATCTTAAAGGTACTGTGTTACCAACTGGCATTATTTTGGAAAATGATAAGCTTGCTGGTGTACAAATTCCTTATTTTGAAGAATATAAAACTTTGTCTAGTTTAACTGAATTATCGAATAAAACTAAAATTAGTATTATAAAATTAGTATTAAAAAATTTAGAAGAGCTAACTAATAATGAAATTTATCCCATGGATTTTAATATTGATGGTATTCTTGTTAGTGGCAACGATGCAAAAATAGTAGATTTAGATACTTATACAACAGAAATCGCTAATGATTCTAAAAAGGAAAGATTAGCGTTTGTACTCAGGTTGTATTTAAATATTATCTTGGAACTTATATATCCAGATTTTATATTGAAGCCATTGTCAAAGAAGTTAGAAGATTATTTAGTAACTAAAATGTTAAATCAAAGTATTATTAATGATATTTGTGGTAAAACTATTTCGTATTCTACTTTATCTAATTTTATTGATTCAATAAAAGTTAAATAAATGCTATAATGTTGATTGGTGATGTATAGTGGATGAAATAAGATTTAAACAGGTTAGTGAAATTGATTTGGAATCTTCATTTTTTCATTATACAAATTCTTCTAATATACAATCAATTTTTAGAAACGGACTAGAACCAAGAATAGGTAAAAATTCAAAAGGAATAGAGAAAAGTAGAAAGGTATTTTTTTCTATTGGTGAAAAAAATGTATTGATATTGATGGATGCTTGGATTAAGTGGCTTATTTTAAGACCAAAAAATACTTTTATATATAGATGTGGAATATTTTGCATGACTAATCCCTGTTTTCCAAGAATTGTAGTTGATACTATATTTAAAAATTGGATAAAACGAGATAGTAAGATAAATTATGCTATAAAAAAACTAAAAAATATTTTGGAAAATAGTGTTTTTTTAGTTTTAAATTTGGAAGAGGGAAAGGATTTTTCATATGATGATATAGATGAAGTTAAAAATCAAAAGTATTCAAGAAATCAATTAAAATATATATATTCATATGATAGTAACGTAAATAACTCTAAACAAGAGCCTTGGAATATGCACACTTTTTTTAATATTAATATAGCTCCTAGCAAAATTTCGATGTTACAATATAATGATTCTGTTAACGCTAATAAAATATTAATGTTTATGATTGAAAGAAATATTGCGTTTGTTGAGAATAGCTTACCATTTTTATCTAAGTATTATAAATACATTAGTAACTAAAGTTGTTTTTTATATATTGTGTGATATAATACTTTGTTATTAAGGAGTAATTGTAGTTATGTTATATGATAGAAATTGTGAAAAAGCAAAAATTGATATGGATTTAATGATATATGTAAATCATGGTGATTGTGGAAAAATATTTACTGATGGGCATATAATGCTTAAAAAATATTATTTTGAAACAGAATCTAGATATAGATTAAAACAGTCAATTTTTGACACATTGAAATGTATAGATAATCCCCATTTAGTTGAACTTTATGATGTTTATAGTGATATGACATTGCTTACACTTTTTACTTATAAAATGAGTATTTCTAAGTTTCATATTGATGCATATACAGCGAAGTATTACCCTAATGATTCTGTAAATGTTTTGGAAATGGAGATTGATTATCTTATTGATAATTTTAAAGAACTTGAAGCATTGTTTGAAATATTTACAAAACATTCAATAATAGTTCATGATGTTAAACGTGAGAATGCAATTCTTGGCAAGAATTCTATAGTTATTATTGATCCTGATTGCTTTAATTTAACAAAATTACCTGAGGATGTTTTAAAAACTCATAATAAAAGAGAATTATTAACTTTATTTAGAGATATTTGTTTAGATTGTATAGTTCGCAAGCTAGATTATAAAACTTTTAAGATGTATTACTTGGATATTGTTCAAAAGATAGCTGAACTATCAGAAATTAAAATTGATGAAAACACTGAAGTTGTACATGAACTTTCAAAAAAATTAGGATCTGTTAGGAAGCCAATAGATTATTTTAGAAGATAAAAAAATCAATGATTATTCATTCATTGGTTTTTATTATGTAGTGTAACCTGCTATTTATTATATACTTTAATCTTTGCTATTGAATTATTTAGTGCATAGTTTGAAACAGCCATAAAATTATTATCATATGGGTAAATTTGTTGTCCAAACTTTAACCACATTCTAGACCAAGACTTATTGCATTCTAATAAATCTTTAATTTTTTCGTTATTAATTATATCATTTTCAGGTTGTTTTGTTAAATCTACACAACTTTCTTCATCGTATAGTTTGCACTGTAAATCGCATTCTAATTTATCGCATTGATATGCAAAAATTGCTTCTTTTGTTTTTTGTTCATCAAATTCAATAAAAAGCTTTTCTATTTGTTCGCCGTCTAATAGAGAACTTAAAATATTATGAACAGCTGCATGTTCTATTTTTTCTTTTTCTTTTTTATCTATTTGGAATAAAGTTAAATCTCCAATAATGGTTTCACCTAATTCATGTATAGATAGCATTAATATTACTTTCATTATATCAATATCATATTTGTATTCAGATTTCATTGCAAGTGCGAGCATTTGAACGCCATATACATGTTCTGCAACGCTTTCGATTCTTTCTCTTTGCACATTCCATTTTTTCCATCCTGTTCTTATGATATTTTTTAGTTTATTACACATAACGTAATAATTTAATACGTTTTCTTCTTTTGACATTGTTATTTCTCCTTTGCAGTGTATTGTAGCATATAGCTATATTATTTTACAATACTTGTTATTAATAAATATATGTTATAATCTTTGTTAAATGTTACAATTTTTTAATAAAATTGCAAACAAAAAAATTTAAACTATATTTGTGTTAATATTGTAAGTGTGGATAGGAGAGATTTGATGGAAGAACAATTAGAAAAACTTTCTAAATCAAAATTTAGAAGTAGTTTTAAATTAGGACAAAAGTATAAAGATTATGTGTTAGAAAAAGGAATTGATGTGATAGAAAAACATGCATATGATTTTATAATAAAGAGGTTGGCACCAGCAATAATTCAAAACGATGGAAAACAAACCCCAATGAAGGGACATCCTGTTTTTATAGCACAGCACGCTACTGCAACATGTTGTAGAGGATGTCTTTATAAGTGGTATGGAATAAGTCCAAATATTAAATTAACAGATAATCAAATAGATTATGTTGTTGGAATTATAATTTTATGGATAAAGAGACAATGTAATATTTGTTGAAATATTTTTTGAAGTATGTTAATATTTTTACGGTGATTGGTTGTGCAAGAAATTATTGAAAATATTTTAAAATCTGGTGAATGGGTGGCAATTGTTTTATCTCTTGATTTATTTAGCAGTATTAAAAATACCTTAAAAAATTATGCTTTAGATAAAACAAATAGAGAAGAATTTATACTTGATGATGATTCTGTAAATTTTATTAGAAATAATAGTAATCGTGATAAATTAAGTGTTTGTAATAAGCCAAAGGTTATAAGAAAATTTTTAGATGTTATTGGTAAAAATGTATCAAAGGAGGATTTTGATAATATCTCAAGGAATTTAGCAGTTGTTAAGATTAATAGTTTCTTTAATGATTCTGTTCCGCTATCGGATAAATTTTCTAATTTTTATAGGAATCCAGATCATTCGATTTATTATTCTTTTTCATATGCTCTTTCTCATGAGTTATTACATGCTGCTTCTTCATTGCCGTATGTTTATGGATATTCATTAGTCGGTTTTGATCACTGTATGTTTGTTAATAATTCATGGAATGGAATTGGAAGAGGAATTAATGAAGGATATACTGAGTTGCTTGCTTCTAGGTATTTTAACCATAATCTTGTCTGTGGATATTATGAACTTGTTAAAATTGTAAAGCTTTTGGAGTGCTTTTTTGAAGATCCAAAAGATATGCAGCATTTATATTTTAATGCTAATCTTTTGGGAGTTATAAAGCAATTAGAAAAGTACGCTACTCATGAAGAGGCACTTCAAATTATTACTGAAACGGATAAATTATGTAATTATAATAATAATTTAACGTTAGGTCTTATTTTATCTACTAAACTACAGGTTGAGTTGTATCAAATTTTTTCAAGGTGTGATGATAGAGAAAAAGTAGAAGAATTTAGAAAAAAGGTATGTTCTAATCTGATTGTTTCCGCAATTTTAAATGGTAAAAAATTTAAATTGGAAAGAGATAATCCATATAATAGTACATTTGATAAGAAAAAGTAAGAGCAGATTGTCTTTTATTTTTTTTTGTCGAACTGTGTGGTATAATGGCTATAATAGTGGGAGAGTTTTATGATAAGAGAGTATTATAAGTTTTTAAAAGATTATTTTAAATTAACAAAGATGAAAAGAAAATATTTAGTAATAACAATAATTACTGCTGTATTTTATAAATCTTTGAATCTTTTGTTACCCTATTTTTCATCATTAATTGTTAAATATGTTACAAACGCTGATATATATATGTCATACATAAGCTTGTTTTTATTTTTTATAACATATATTCTTTACAATATTAGTTTATTTGCTAATTATAAGATATATGGTTATAACATGAGATATTGTTATACAACAATTCAATCTAAAATTTTAAATAAACTTTTGAATGTTGATAATAATTTTTCTAGATTATTTTCAAAAGAAAGAATAATGAATAGTATTAATAGTGATGTTGTTGATATAGGTGATATGGCTGATCAGATATCAGAATTGTTTACAACAATTATCCAAGTACTTGCTGTGCTAGTTATAGTATTTATGTATAGTCCGTATTTTGCATCTATAATGCTTTTATATTCTATTATTTATATATCAGTAAGAAACAGGGCTGATAGAAAAGTGGCACATTATCAGAAGAAAGTTGTTTCTTGTGATGATAAATATAGCAGTTTGCTTGGACAAATTATATCAGGGTTACAAGAAATAAAAACATTTAATATATTTGAAAAATTAAAAAATAAACTTAATTATATTCAGAAAACATTTTCTAAAAATTATTTAAAAAGAAGAAAATATTGTACTGTAATGTATAGTGATGTAAAGTTCATAACATATTTCTTTAGAATTGTTCTTTATATAATATTACTTTTATCAATGATTAAGGGAAATACTACGATAGATGTTTTAGTTCTTATAATAGCGTATCATGAAAATCTAGTTTCATATTTAGATGATTTGATATCTTCTACAACTACAATAAGAGAGGTTAATATAGCTGTATGCAGAGTTAATCAAATACTAAATTATAAATATAATACTAATATTGAATATGGCGATAATAACACTGATGATATAGAAGGAATTGTAGAATTTAAAAATGTGTCATTTAAGTATAAAGATAAAGCTATATTGAAAAATATTAATCTTAAAGTAAATAAAAATACAGTCGTTGCAATTGTAGGAGAGGCTGGAAGTGGAAAAACTGTTCTTTGTAATCTTTTGCTTAGAGTTAATAAGGTAACTGAGGGTAATATTTATATAGATGATGTAAATATATATGATTATACTAAAGAAGTATATTCGTCAAATGTATCTGTTGTAAATCAAAAACCATTTATATTTAATATGAGTATAAGGGAAAATTTGAATTTTGTTGATACTAATGTAGAACATCAGGTTGAGGCTTGTAAAAAAGTGGGAATGCATGACTTTATAATGAGTTTACCTGAACAATATGATACAGTATTAAGAGAAAACGCAAATAATATATCTGGTGGTCAAAAGCAACTTATATCTATTGCTAGAACTCTTTTATCAACGTCAGAGATTCTTATTTTTGATGATATAACTACATCACTTGATCCTGATACGGCTAAACTTGTTCCTTCGATTTTAAAAGAATTAAAGAGAAATCATACTATAATACTTGTTACTAAGAAACCAGAGCTTATGAAATGTGCTGATGAAATAGTTGTTTTAAATAAAGGAAAAATAGTTGGTAAAGGTAAACATAAAGATTTAATGCAAAATAATGAAATATATCAAATGTTACAATCTAGAAAATCACCAAGTAGAATAGGAGTGTTTGACAATGTTTAAGAGATATTATGATATTGCTAAAGAATATTTTAGTTTGGGTGCTAATAAAAAAAAATATTTAGTATTTTTGTATATAACTTCTGTTTTATCAAATGTTACTATTTTGTTATTACCATATTTTGCATCATTAATAGTTAAGCATGTTACTGTTGGTGATTATAATAATGCTTTCCTTAGTTTAATATTTTTGACATTAAGTTTTGTAATATATACTTTGTCATATCATTTTAATTACGTTGCATATGCACTGGATGCTAATTATACACATAATATTTTGCAGCAAAAGGTTATGAAAAAAGTTACTTTTTTTGATGAGAACTTTTCTAAAGATATTTCTACGTCATTTTTAATTAATACTGCGTTTAATGATATTGGAAAAGTTCAATGTATACCTGACTTGATATTTGATTCTCTTAACTATTCATTAAGTGTTTTAATATCAATTGTTATTCTTTTTAAGGTAAATATATTTATGGGAATATTTACTATAGTACTAAGTTTATTAAATCTTTATTTAGTTACTAAAAATATGAAAAAAAGAGATTATTATCTATCTCTTCAGAGAAAATCTCAAGATAAAATATCTTCTCTTTTAGGTCAAGTTATGGATGGTAATACGGAAATAAAAACTTTTAATATGGATTCTCACATAACTGAATATTTAGAGGATTATAAAAGTGAGTGGAAATCTGTATATGTTTTAAAAAGAAAATATAACGATATAGTTTCCGTTATACTTCCAATGCTGCTTGGAATTGGTAAAATCTTTATTTATTGTTTTTCTATATTTTTAATAATAGGTGGTCATTATGATGTTTCTATGTTGATTCTATCAATTGGTTATTATGATGAGGTTGTATCTAAAAATAAGAATTTGTATAAGAAGTTAAATGATTTAGGCTCTTATTCAGTAAGAATTAGAAGAATAGCTAAAATATTAAATTATAAAACTTCAAATATGTTGGAATTTGGGAAAAATGCTAATGATGATATATATGGATATATTTCTTTTGATAATGTAAATTTCACATATGAAAATAAACAGACATTAAAAAATGTTAGTTTTGATATTGCACCTGATACTTTAACAGCTATTGTTGGTAAAAGCGGTAGTGGTAAAAGTACAATTTTTAGATTATTACTTAGGTTATATAAGGCAACTAGTGGCAATATTACAATAGATGGTGTTGACATTTATGAATATTCTCAAGATGTTTATTCGTCAAATGTATCAATTGTTACTCAGAAACCATTTATATTCGATATGAGCATAAGGGAAAATTTGAATTTAGTAGATTCTAATAAAGATAATCAAGTTGCTGCTTGTAAGAGGGTAGGAATACATGATTTTATTATGAGTTTGCCTGATGGTTATAATACAAAGCTTACTAAGAATGCTGAAAATATTTCAAGTGGTCAGAAACAGTTAATAGCGCTTGCTAGAACTTTACTTTCAAAGTCAGAAATATTGCTTTTTGATGAAGTTACTTCTAATTTAGATATTGCTACATCAAAACATATAATGAAAATATTAAAGGGTTTAAAGAAAGATCACACTATATTGATGATAACTCATAAACCGCAATTAATGAAGATCGCAGATGATATAATCGTAATTGATAATGGTAAATTAGTTGGAAGAGGTATGCACTCAGAATTAATGGAGACTAATAAATATTATCAGATACTCCAAAAATAATTAATATATTTTAGAGATAATTGTACATATTAAGTCTGTGAGAAATAATATAAATAGTAAATAGGTTACAAATTTTGGAATTTTTATTATAAGTTTATATATGATTGGATTTATAATGTAGTAGAATAGTAAGCTTGCTATTCCCCATAATAATGTCATTTCTAATGATATGTATTTACCAATATTAAATTTTTGATTACTATAATCCCAAAATACTATACCAAAGATTTTTTCTATTAGTATTCCACCTAAAAATTCAATTAATGATAATAGTATTGATACTACTATAAATGCTACTAAAATTTCAAGTATTTTATTTGTCTTCATTTTTTTTAGTATGGTTTTATAAGTTAAGAGTATTATTATGCAACCTATACCATAGACTGGTGTCCAAGGTCCAAATAGAATTCCACTATTTGGATTTTTTAAATAGAGTGATTGTGCAGTTATTTCTAAAAAATGACCTAATAAAGAATATATTATAAATGTATTTATATAATACATAAAATCACCAGTATTATTATGGATATTTATATTTTATTTATGTAAAATTTATATTATAATATAATTTGAAAGTGGTGTACATAAATGAAAAATATATATTTACTGTATGGAACAAATAAATTTTTAATTGATTATAATTTAAAAAAAATATTGGCTGATAATGATAGCGAATATTATGATTTGGAAAGTATTTCTATTCAAGAAGTTTTGGATTTTGCACGTGAGCTTCCAATGTTTGATGAATATAAATATATAGTTTGCGATAATTGCACATTTTTGGGTTCATCTAAATCAAAAATTGAGCATAATATTGACAAATTAATTGAGTATTTGAATAATCCTGTTAGAACAACTATTTTGGTATTGCTTGTTAATATAGAAAAACTAGATAGTAGGAAAAAAGTAAATACATTATTGAGTAATACTGCTGAAGTTATAGAATGTACAGAAATGAATGAAGATCAAATATTTAAATGGGCTAAAAGACTTTTTAGTGATAACAATAAGCTAATAGCTGATGAATTGATACGCCATTTTTTATCTAGAATTAATTATAATATAGATATATTAGAAAATGAAATTAATAAATTATGTTTGATAGAAGAAGATTTGACAATAAATATAATAGATGATTTAGTTAGTGAAAATATTGATGATAATATCTTTAGTTTCATAGATAGTATTATAAATAATGATAAAAAAAAGATGTTTTCAATTTATGAAGAATCTATAAAAATGGGACTTGAGCCTATACAAATCATTGTGATGTTATCACAAGAATTTAGGACTATATATCAAGTTAGAACTCTTTTAAAAATGGGATATTTGGAAAAAGATATAATGAGTATATTAAATATATATAAAATAGGGAGAATAAAATTTGCAAGAAATAAAGCAAAATCCCTTAGTGATAAAGATTTATTGAGGCAACTTAGTATTTTAGCTGATTTAGATATATCTATAAAAACAGGGGATATTGATAAATTTATAGGATTTGAACAATACTTGTTGAATTTATAAAAAAGACAATTCTTTTTAATGAATTGTCTTTTAATTTGAACTAGAAATGTTCGGATTAGAACTGTTACTAGATGTAGAACTTGATGAGATATTACTAGATGATGAATTACTACTAGAAGAGCTAGAAGAACTACTAGATTGTCCACTGTTTGATGGTTTAGTTATTACTTTTATAGTTTGCGTGATTGAATCGCTAACACCTTTGTATGTAACTGTGTAAGTTATTGTGTATTTACAAGGAGTAGTTGTGTCAAGAGTAGTGCTATTATAGTCGGTGCCATCTTTTTTTATTGATGTTTTTATATTTGAATCTTTTGTTACATCTGTTAAACTGTCTAAAACTATTACTGGAGCTTTTGAAGGTAAAGTGTAATTACTACCTACGTAAACATTTGTTTCTTTGTTTGTTGAAAGACTAAGCGTTAATACTGGAATATCTATTTCTGATGTAGATATTTTTATTGAAGTTGGGTCACTTACGTTGTTTGTTAGTATTGTATAAGTTGTTTTAACTACAAATTCTAAATCAGCAGTGTTTTTAGATACTTTATAAGTATAATTTTTATCTGATGTTTGTTTTAAGAATGTTAGGTTACCACTAGAATCTTTTAAATATACGTTAAATACTACTTTTCCTATTTTCCAAGAATCTTCTTCAATTCTTTTATTATAGTATTTTTCTTCAAAGCCTTTAAATACCTCGTTATTATAGTAACTTCTTAAGTAACTTTCAGTAAGTTGTTCAGGTAGGTTGTAATCCCATGTTAATTTAATTTCTCTATTTTCTATTTTTGCGTTTAGATTTGTTACACTATTAAGTTTCTTAAATCTTGGTGAAACTTCAGTTGGCTCTGTGCCTTTTATGAAATATTCTTGAACAATCATATCGCCTGGTGTGTATTCACTAGGTAACATTGCTGGTACAGTGCCAGATTCTACACTTACTAGACTTACGCTGTTTGGTGTTTGGAAACGATGACCATTATTTTCAAATATACCTTTTATTATAGCTTTGTACAATGTATTTCTTGTTGACCAGTTTTTAGTAGTGTTATAGTGCTCACTTGTTACTTCGTTATATCCATACCACATACTTACTGCATAATCTGGAGAATATCCTGTTACCCATAAATCGTTAAGTGAGTTCTTAAGATTTAATCTTTTTATTGTAGCTTCATCAAAGTTAGTAGTACCAGTTTTAGCGGCAATGTCAATTCCGCTTATATATGATGCTTGATGACTCATACCATATTCTGTAGACCATTTAAGCATATTTGTTACCATGAATGCAGTATAGTCTTCCATTACTTTAGTTTTTTTAGGAGAGTATTCAACAGTTTCATTTGTATCTCTATATACTATTTTAGTTACTGAATAAGGTTCGATGTAATAACCACCATTTGCAAATGCTGCATAAGCTGCTGCTAATTGAAGTGGGTTACTACCAGTAAATGCTCCAATTGCGTGTGCTTCGTGTACGCTAGTTGAGTTACCACTTGTTTCTGGTGTTATACCTAAGCTTGTTACAAATTTATATATATTACTATTTTCAACACTTTGGAATGTTTTTAATGCAGGGATGTTTCTTGATAAACCTAATGCTTGTTTTAGTGTAAGTAATCCTTTATATCCACCATCATCATTTTTGATGCTTTTACCATTACTGTAGCTATATGATTCATCAAGTATAGGTTGGTAAGTAGACCATTTATTAAATTCAACTGCTGGACCATAATCAAATAGTGGCTTAGCATTAGAACCAATTTGTCTTTTGGATTGGGTTGCGAAGTTATAGTCTCCTTCTTTTCTATGTCTTCCTGCTCCAATAGCTACTATTGCCCCGGTATTAACATCGACTACTGCAATACCAGTTTGGGCATATTCATCAGGGAAGTTATATCCACCGCCATCTACAATATAATTTATGTGATTTTGTTTAGAAGGAATCATTGTTGTGTATATAGTCATTGGTACATCTCTAGGATCAAGTCCTGTTTTTTTGATAACTTCATCAATAGCAGTATCAATAAATGCAGAGTATTTGTTTACAGATGTATCTTTTCCAACGAGCATTGATTGAACTGTTACAGCTTTTGCTGCATCAGCTTCTTCTTGAGTAATATAACCATGTCTTACCATTAGATATAAAACTGTGTCTCTACGTTTTGTTGCTGATTCTGGTTTAGAATATGGATCATATGAACCAGGTGCTTTGAATAATCCGGCTAATAGAGCAGCTTCTGGTAATGATAAATCACTAACATCTTTTCCAAAATATGTTTTTGCAGCTTGCTGCATTCCATATGAGTTACTTCCTAAAAATGGTTTGTTTACATAAAATTCCATTATTTGTTCTTTAGTATATTCTTTTTCAAGTTTGAATACTGCAAGATATATATCTGTAAATTTACGTACGATTCCTTCCCAACCTTTAGAATTTGAACTTGTGAAGTTGTTTTTTATAACTTGCATTGATATTGTTGATGCACCACCACCATTTTTGCCTAATACTTGCCAAAATGATGCCTTTGCAAATCTTGCTACGTTAATTCCATTATGTTGAAAATATTCTGAATCTTCTGTTGCTATAATCGCATCTATTAGAACTTGTGGTAAATCGTCATATTCAACTAGATCACGTTTTTCATTTCCTAATTCTTCAAGCAAATTACCTTGTGAGTCGTATATCAATGAAGATTCACTATATAATAATTTGTCTTTATCTAGGGCAGGTGCATGTTTAACTATGTAATTTGCAAACCAACATGCAAATATAATTCCACCAATTCCACATATAACACATATAAAGAGTATTATATCAAATATTATTAACGCTATTTGTTTTTTAGGCGTTTTTGGTTTCCCTTTTTTATTTAATTTTATTTCGCTGTTTGGTTTTTTTTCTTGTTTAGCTTTAGCTTTATTTTTTTTCATTTCTAATCTATTGTCCTTTTTATCTTTTATTTTTTTTAATATAGAATCAATTTTATTCTTAATACTAGCCATTATAATGATTCCTCCTCAATAATTTTATCTACAATTTTTATGTAGTCTATTCTAGGATTATATTTTTCTTTAATTAAGTATCCCTTCACTTTTATGTACTCATATTCAACAGATTTTCTATTGTTATTTTTTATGTATTCTATAAAATCAGAGCCTTTTATTAAGTATATTTCATTTAAAGTATTGAACCTTATAATAAGAAATGCAATTCCACCATGTCTTATTACGTTAGATATATGATTTATTTGGTGAATATGTATATTACCTAATGGAAATGATGTTTTATTGTTTGTTTCTTTTGCTTCAAAATCTATGTATTTTCCTTTGTATACTCCGTTGTAATCTGTAGTTGATGGCGATTTATAAAATGCTTCTTTAATTATAGTGTTGCTTCTTGATGGATATTCAACTTTTGTTACTTGTATAGGAGTAGGCTTTTTATATATTATTGCTATATCATTTTTTAGGTAAAATTCATTTGAAAGGTTAATATCGCCTTCTAAATCCATACCTCTATTACCAAAACTTTTGTAATTAAACATTTTAATTCCCAATATACTCACCTAGATAATTATACTAAAAATTTGTTAAAATATAAATAGCATTTGGCGCATTATTTGTTTTTTTTTGTATTGTGAATGTTTTAGCTAGTTTTGTCGAAAACATAAAAGCTATGTATGATATGTGCTAGTATGATTTTGGGTGAAATTATGACTGAAGATATTTATTTAAATAATGTGTTTACAAAGATGATAAATGATGTAAGATATGTTAAGTTAAAGGCTTTTGTTGTATTACCTTCTAGTGTGGATGAATCTAAGATATAGTTAATATAAGGTACTTGAAAATAAATATAATAAAGAAAAAATAAAAAAACGTTAAAGAGGTAAGGATTGCTATAAATTTAGCAATCCTTTTTTACTATAATATTTTATTTGACAAGCACTTGTTTTTTTGAGAAAATATGTTGTATAATATAAGAGGTGATTCGTATGGATTTAGGTAAAATTTCTGATTTGATTCAGGAAATGTATGAACATGAATTTCCAGTAGTTACTAGAGGTTACGACATGAAAGAAGTAGATGGCTATTTGGATGAAATAATAGCATCTATTAAAGAAATTGCAAAAACCAATAAAGAATTATATATGGAAAATCAAGAAGCACAGAATGAAATAATTGAGCTTAAAAAACAAATTAGGAATCTAAAAGCAGGATTGGAAGCTGTTAAAGGCAGTGATAAAGAGGTTACTAATGTAGATATTTTAAGAAGATTATCTCATTTGGAAAAAATTGTTTTTGGACAAGAAGATTAAATAATATCTGGGTAAACGCTGCACATTTTATGTGTAGAGGAAAGTCCATGCTCACACTGTCTGTGATGATGGTAGTGTTCGCGTCTAGGGAAAAAATAACCTAGAGTAATAATTTATTATTAACGGCTTTTTGTAAACCTAAGGATTTGTCTATGGTTTATGAGATGTAAAAGTGCCATAGTGACGATGTTTGGAGGAAACTCTAAAAGTGGAACGAGGTAAACCCCGCGAGTGAGAAACCCAAAATTGGTAGGGGAACTTGTATTAGAGAACAAGAATCGAGTACGAGATCAATATTGATAGATAAATGTTTACCGCCTTTATAGGTACAGAACATGGCTTATAAGATATTATTTTTTATATATTTATTAGAGGTGATTTATGAAAATTATAGGTGAAACCCTAAAAGAAGCTAGAGAAAAAATAGGTATTAGTATTGAAGAAGCTTCTGAGGACCTTAAAATAAGACCGAGTCAACTTCAAGAAATAGAAAATGGTGATTTCAAATCCTTTAAGGATGTTTTTTATTTAAAGAACTTTATAAAAGAATATTCAAAATATTTGGGATTGGATTCAGTTGAAATAATAGATGAATTTAATGAATTTTTATTTGATTATACTTCTAAAATCCCTATGGATAAAATAGAAGAGGCAATTAAAGTTGCTGAAAAAGACAGAAAAAATGAGGTAGTGTCTCCATATACTAAGGTTAATAAAACTAAAAAAAGTTCTATTTTGATGGTTTCGATTTGTTTAGTTATTGGAATATTGGTATTGTTCATAATATATTTTTTGGTTCAACAATTAAATGTTAAAAACAATGCTAAAGATTCAATTTCAATGAATATCTTTGAAAAGGAGGCTGAGTATATTGAACTTGCCTAATAAAATAAGCTTGACTAGGATAATAATAGCAATTGTTATTATTTTATTACTTACTTTTCCGTTCCATTTTGTTGGAATAGACTTTCCGGTATATTTAATAAAGAATGTTCAATTGGATTTACGTTATATAATAGCTGGTGTTCTATTTATAATCGCTTGTTTATCGGATTTTGTAGATGGAAGAATTGCTAGGAAAAGACATTTAGTTACTGATTTAGGCAAGTTTTTAGATGCCATTGCTGATAAAATATTAGTTAATTCAGTACTTGTTATATTTGCAGCGAATGGGATGGTGAGCCCGTTTATTGCGGTTGTCGTAATAGCAAGGGATACAATAGTAGATGCGATAAGAATGATGGCTGCTAGCAGGGGAAAGGTTATAGCGGCTGGTATAAGTGGAAAAATCAAATCAGCTTTTATGATGGTTGGTCTTTCATTTACATTTTTCAAAAATTTACCTTTTGAATTATTTGGATTAAGTATTTCGAACTTTATAATTATAATTGCTACGGTTTTGTCAATATATTCAATGGGAAAATATTATTCATTGAATAAAAAAATTATATTTTCTAAAAAAGAACAGGCAGAAGTTATAAATGATTAAAATCTGTTATGTTCTTTTTTTATATTTGTAAAAATAAATATGCAGATTTTAACAAACATTTGTTTGCAAAAACTATTGACTTTTTTATAATGGTTGTTTATAATTGGTTTAGTGTTAAGGAAGGATGAAGAAATATGAAGTCAAAAGAAAATGATACAACTTTAGAACAAGTACTACAAAATATAGAAAAGCAATTTGGTAAAGGTTCAATTATGAAATTAGGTGATAATTCTCATGTTGAAATAGAGACTGTTCCTTCAGGCTCTCTAATGTTAGATGTTGCTTTGGGAGTCGGTGGATATCCTAAAGGAAGAATTGTTGAAATATATGGTCCAGAATCAAGTGGTAAGACAACATTTGCCTTACATGCCATTGCAGAAGTTCAAAAACTTGGTGGTAAGGCAGCATTTATAGATGCTGAGCATGCACTTGACCCAATTTATGCTAAAAACTTGGGCGTAAATCTTAATGATTTACTTTTATCTCAACCAGATACTGGTGAGCAAGCACTTGAAATATGTGAAGCTTTAGTTAGAAGTAATGCAATTAGTATTGTTGTTATAGATTCAGTTGCTGCCTTAGTTCCACAAGCTGAAATTGAAGGTGAAATGGGAGATTCCCATGTTGGTTTACAAGCTAGATTAATGAGTCAAGCTTTGAGAAAATTATCTGGTATTATTAATAAAACTAATACAATTGTTATATTTATAAATCAGTTGAGGGAAAAAGTTGGAGTTATGTTTGGTAATCCGGAAACTACTCCAGGTGGAAAAGCATTGAAATATTATGCCAGTGTAAGATTGGATATTAGAAGAAGCGAACAAATTAAAAATGGTACTGAGGTAATTGGAAATAAAACAAATGTTAAAGTTGTTAAAAATAAAGTAGCACCTCCGTTTAAATTGGCTGAAGTTGAAATAGTTTATGGTGAGGGAATAAGTAAGGAAAGTGAAATAATTGACTTAGCTGCTAATGCATCAATAATAGATAAAACAGGTGCATGGTATTCATACAATGGTGAAAAATTAGGACAAGGTAAAGAAAATGTGAAAGCATTACTTAAGTCAGATACTAAATTGAAAAATGAATTAGAAGCAAAGGTTAGAGAGTATTATGGATTAACTTCTAAAAAGGTTGATAATAAAAAAGAAAAAGTTGAAGAATAGATAATTGCAATTTATTTTGCAATTTTTTAATTACTATTTTTTCCTTGACTTATTTTCTTATGAACTATACAATAGAATTGTATGGGTATAGTGATATAACCATGATAATTGATTAAATGGAGGTATATATGGAAGATATATTATTCTCTGTTTTGTTAGTTGTGATTGGATTTGTATGTGGAATTTTATCTATAATAATTTTTAATCATATAAGGGAGAAGTCTCTAATTAAGAAATTACAAGATATGATAAGTAATGCTACGAGCGAAGCAGAAAAAATAAAAAAAGATATGCTTGCTGAGGCAAAAGAAGAGGCTACTAAATATAGATTACAGTGTGAAGATGAATTTAAAGAAAAAAAACTTGAATTAAAAGATACTGAAGAAAGACTTATTCAACGTGAAAATAATATTGACAGACGTGATATTAATTTATCTAATCGCGAAGCTTTATTAGATGAAAAAGAAAAAAAATTGTCAGAAAGACAAATTGAAATCCAAGAAGAACAAGATAAAATTGGAGAGATGAAAAGAAAAGAAGTTGAACTATTAGAAAATATTTCTCATATTTCTACAGAAGAAGCAAAGGAAATGTTGTTTAAGAAGACAGAGGATGAAATTTCTTATGAGTTAGAATCATTTATTAAAGAAAGTGAGAATAAAGCAAAATTAGAGGCTGATAAGAAAGCAAAATCTTTATTAGTTTCTAGTATGCAGAAATACGCTAATGATGTTACAAATGAAACTGCAGTAACTGTTGTAAATTTACCTAACGATGAAATGAAAGGTAGATTGATTGGTAGGGAAGGCAGAAATATTAGGACTATTGAGGCTGTCACTGGTGTTGATTTAATAATAGATGATACACCAGAAGCAATTGTACTATCTAGTTTCGATCCTTTAAGAAGAGAGATAGCTAGAATTACAGTAGAAACTTTAATTAAAGATGGAAGAATACATCCTTCTAGAATTGAAGAACTTTATGATAAAACATTAAAAGATGTAAATAATCAAATAAGGGAATATGGTGAATCTGCTTTGTATGAACTTGGAATTACGAAGATGGATTCTGAACTAGTAGAAATAGTTGGAAAGCTTTATTTTAGAACAAGTTATGGTCAAAATGCATTACAACATTCAATGGAGGTTGCACATTTAGCAGGAATAATGGCTAGTGAAATTGGTGAAAATGTCGCTTTAGCAAAACGTGCTGGATTATTACATGATATAGGTAAAGCAGTTGATTTTGAAATGGAAGGTAGCCATGTGGAAATAGGCGTTGATATTGCTAAAAAATATAAAGAAGATGAAGTCGTTATTAATTCGATAGCGTCTCATCATGGTGATACAGAACCTACATCTATTATAGCTAGTTTGGTTGAAATTGCCGATATATTATCTGCTTCTAGACCAGGTGCTAGAAATGACTCTTTAGAAAATTACATAAAACGTTTACAACAATTGGAAGATATTGCTAATAGTTTTGATGGAATAGACAAATCATTTGCTATGCAGGCAGGTCGTGAACTTAGAATTTTGGTAAAGCCAGATGAAGTTGATGAAATAAAAACACATAAATTGGCTAGAGAAATAAAAACAAAAATTGAACAGGAAATGCAGTATCCTGGTACAGTTAAAGTAACTGTTATAAGGGAAACTAGGGCTATGGAAGAAGCTAAGTAAAATTTTACTTAGTTTTTTTATTGATTATGTTTTTTTGCTTTGATATAATTAAGTTAGGTGATATTATGGAGAATAAGGGATTTACATTGTCTGAATTGCTGGTTTGTTTAGCAATATTAGCTTTAGTATTAGTAATAGCAATTCCTAGTATAATAGGTGTTGTTGATAGAAATAAAGAAAGTCAGTATGAAATGGTGGTTAATGATATTATTTCTTCAGCAGAGGAGTATGTACAAGAACATCGAAATGAATATGTTTCTTCTATTTGTCAACCAGATTGTAAAATTCAACTTCAAGATTTAGTTAATGATGGAAAATTTGATAGAGATCTTATAAATCCTAGAACTTCTGAAAAATTTGAATTGGTAACTTCTTATGTAAAAGTATATTTTGACAATAAAGAAATCAAGTATGAGTTTGTAGAATGATAGATGGAATATTATGCGTTGATAAACCTAAGGGGATAACTAGTAGGGATGTTGTTAATATTGTATGCAAGAAACTAAATACAAAAAAAGTTGGACATACTGGTACTTTGGATCCACTAGCTACAGGAGTTTTAATTTTAGGAGTTAATGAAGGTACTAAGCTTATAGAAATATTAACTTCTGATAATAAAGAATATGAGGCACTAGTTAGACTAGGTTATGAAACTGATACTTTGGATATAGAGGGAACGATAGTAAATGAATCATTTTGCAAAAATATAACAAATGAATTGATAGATAATTGTCTTCAAAAGTTTAATTGTGAATATGAACAAGAGGTTCCAAAGTATAGTGCAGTTAAAGTAAACGGCAAAAAGCTTTACGAATATGCACGTAATAATATTAGTATAACTCTTCCTAGAAGATTAGTAAAAATATATTCATTGAAAAGAACTTCAGATGTGATTTACAATCAAAATGTAGTTGAATTTAGAATAAGTTGTTGTGTGTCAAAGGGAACTTACATTAGAAGCTTAATAAGAGATATTGGTAGAGAGCTTGGAACGTATGCTACTATGGCTGGGCTTAGACGAACAAGACAAGGTAACATATTATTGAGTGATTGTTTTTCAATTAATGATATAGAACATGACTCTTATAAATTAAAAAGTATGAATGAATGTATTGATAATTTTGATAAAATAGTACCGAGCAAGGATTTATTAAAAAAAATAATTAATGGTTCTATTATAGATAATATATATAATAATGAGACGGTTGCTTTTGTAACAAAACAAGGTAATCTACTTGCGATATATAAAAAATATGATAAAGATAGATTAAAAATGAAGCCTTGGAAAATGTTTAAAATTTAGTTATTTAAGACAAAATCACATAAATATTAAAACGTAATAATCTACTTGCATTATTTAAAATAATAGTGTATATTATAGTAGTACTTTTACTTGGTATATAGAGTCTCCGACTTATACTAAGTAAATAGTGTATAGAAAGAAGGAGAAAATATGGCATTAAAAGCTGAAAAAAAACAACAAATTATTAAAGAATATGCAATTAAGGAAGGCGATACTGGTTCTTGTGAAGTTCAAGTAGCATTACTTACACAAGAAATCAATGATTTGACTGAACATTTAAAAAATAATATTCATGATTATCATTCAAAAAGAGGTTTATTAATGAAAATAGGTAAACGTCGTAGCTTACTTGAATATTTAAAGAGAGAAGATATTAATAGATATCGTAATTTGATTCAAAAATTAGGTTTAAGAAAGTAACACTAGTAAGTGTTATTTTTTTTCTTTTAAAACTTTATTTTTGCATTTTAATTAAAATACATGATATAATTGTTTTAGATAGGTGGTTTGATTTATGGCAACATATGATGAGAAATCAATTAAAATACTAGAGGGATTAGAGGCTGTTAGAAAGAGACCTGGTATGTATATAGGGTCTACTGATAGAAGAGGTTTACACCATTTAGTATGGGAAATTGTTGATAATAGTGTTGATGAAGTTATAAATGGTTATGGGAATTATATTAAAATAGTTATGCATAAAGATCATAGTATAACTGTTTCAGATCAGGGCCGTGGAGTTCCAGTAGGAATGCATGCGAGCGGTAAATCTACTCCTGAGGTAATTTATACTGTATTGCACGCTGGTGGAAAATTTGAAAGCGATGGTTATAAAGTTTCAGGAGGTCTTCATGGTGTTGGTGCTAGTGTTGTAAATGCATTAAGCAAATGGATGGAAGTTACTATTTGTAGGGATAAGGCTGAATACTATATAAAATTTGTAGATGGTGGTAAAGTAGATGTTCCTTTGAAAAAAATAGGAATTACTAATAAAACTGGTACAACTGTTCATTTTTTACCAGATGATGAAATATTTTCTACAACTACATTTTCTTTTACTACAATATGTGAAAGAATGCAAGAAAGTGCATTCTTGCTTAAAGGTTTAACAGTTGAGGTTATTGATGAAGAAGATAATAAGTCTAATAAATTTTGCTATGAAAATGGATTAGAAGCATTTGTTGAGTATCTTAATGATGATAAGACTCCACTTCATAATATAGTTAGTTTTTCTGGTGTAAAGGATAAAATAGAGGTAGATATTGCACTTCAATATACTGATGTATACAGTGAAAATATTATTTCATTTGTAAATAATGTAAAGACAATTGATGGTGGTACTCATGAAGTAGGGTTTAAGACAGCACTTACCAGAGTTTTTAATGAATATGCAAGAGCAAATAAATTTTTAAAAGATAAAGATAAAAATTTCGAAGGAAGCGATGTTAGAGAAGGTTTAACAGCAATTATCTCTTTAAAAATTCCTGAAGAATTATTACAGTTTGAAGGGCAAACTAAATCTAAATTAGGTAGTCCAGCTGCAAGAAATGCTGTAGATAGTATTGTTTATGAGAAAATGCAATATTTTCTTGAGGAAAATAAAGCTATTGCTACAGATATAGTACAGAAGGCAGTAAAAGGTAAGGTAGCACGTGAAGCAGCAAGAAAAGCGCGCGAAGATGCAAGAAAAGAAAAAGGTAGTAAAAAAGAAAAAAATTTGAGCGGAAAATTGGCTCCTGCTCATTCAAGAAATCCAAAGAAAAATGAACTTTATTTAGTAGAAGGAGATTCTGCCGGTGGTACTGCAAAATCTGGTAGAGACAGAAGCTTTCAAGCAATTTTACCATTACGTGGTAAGGTTATAAATACTGAAAAAGCTAGACTAGATGATATATTTGCAAATATGGAAATAAATACAATTATACATACTATTGGTGCTGGTGTTGGTACTGATTTTGATATAAAAGATTGTAATTATAATAAAGTTATAATAATGACCGATGCAGATGATGATGGTGCTCATATACAGGTATTATTATTAACTTTCTTTTATAGATATATGAAACCTCTTATAGAGGATGGTAGACTTTTTGTTGCGATGGCACCTTTATATGGAATAGAGATAAGCAAGAAAATGTATTATGCATGGACAGATGAAGAAATGAAAGAAATAATTAAAGGTAAGGTTAATTATAAAATTCAAAGATATAAAGGTCTTGGAGAAATGAATGCTGATCAAATTTGGGATACTACAATGAACCCAGAATCTAGAAGTTTGATTAGAGTATCTATTACAGATGCTGTTTTGGCAGAAAAGAGAGTCTCTATACTTATGGGAGATAAAGTTGAACCAAGAAAAGAATGGATAGAAGAAAATGTAGAATTTTCATTAGAGGATGATTATAAGATAAAATAATCATCTTTTTTATTGCAAAAAATAATATCATAAATCCCAAAAAATATACAAAATAACCTATAATTTTTAATGTAGGAGGAGTATATGGAAAAGAAAGGTTTTACATTAATAGAACTACTAACTGTAATAGCTATTTTAGCAATAATATTATTGATATCAGTTCCAACAATACTAGGAGTAATGGATAAAGCTAAGAAACAAGCATTTATAGAAAGTGGAATATCAATAGTAAAAGCATTATCAACTGAAAAGTCAGTAGATACGATATT
>CAKPCJ010000001.1 GCA_934141575.1 uncultured Bacilli bacterium | reverse complement strand
TGGAAATGTAACATGTAAGGTAGGAAGTACAGTAGTAACGGATACTAAGACTTTAAGTGTGGGAAGCAATACAATAAATTGTACGGTAACAACAGGAGCAGGGGTATCAAAACAAGCAAGTAAAACAACAACAATTTATAATGGAACTTATTCAATAGGGGACAGTGTAACATTAAAAGATGGATCAACGTGGTATGTAATAGAAGCAAGTGACAGTAATACAGATACAGTAACATTGTTAGCAAATCAAAATATAAAGAATGATGCATCGGGATGGACAACTAATATGAGTGAATATTCTTTTGTTACTGATGCTTCAACAAGAGATGAGTTTATAAATGGTAGTGTTAAAACATACATAAGTAATAGTTTGATTAATGCTGGTGGAACACCAATAAAAAATATAAGATTAACAACGACAGATGAAATATGTAATATAATAAATGCTGTAGATAGTAGCAATAATTGTACGTTTGATAATGCATATTCTGGTTCTAATGGATTCAAGAAATTAACTGTAGTATTCACTAATGTACCAAAATGGTTGTATTCAACAGTTTATTGGGTAATGGAACTACCAGATGCTTCTAACGTTGATATTAAGTATTATGTTATTTCTTTTACCGGCAACTTGGTGAAAAATGCAGATCACAGTGGAATTCGCCCAGTAATAGTAACTCTTAAATCTAATATTAAATAATATGTATAATGTAGTGAATAAGATAACGAAAGTGCTTTGAAAGAAGACAAAATGTGATAACGGTAAAGCTCGTCTTAAGTTTACTTAAGGTGAGTAGAGCCGTTTTTTTATAAATGTATTATGAATAAGTAATTTTTTCATATAAATATTTTTCTTTCATATAATTAATTGAAATGAAAGGAGAAATATTATGAGACAAGTAATACCATTTAAAAAAGATATAGTATTTAAAACAAAACTAGAAGAAATAACTAGTATATCACTTGAACATAATTTAAAATTAGGTAGTGATAATTTTATAACGGGTGAATTTATTATAAGTGGTGATTATAAAATATCTAGTAATAGCAATAGATTAGAGTTATTTAATTACGAATTACCATTTGATATAGCACTTGATAATTCATATTCTATTGATGAAACATCTGTTGATATAGAAGATTTTTATTATGAAATAATTAATGATGATACTTTAAGAGTAAATATTGAGGTTTCAATAGAAGGTGAGGTAATAGAAAATAAACCAATTGAAGATGCTATTTTAAATGAAGTTCCTAAAGAAGTGGAAACATTGGAAACCGAAGAAGAACCAAAAGAAGAAGTTTTTAGGTTTTCTAGCGAAGATGATAATAAAAAAAATGATACTAGGGAGGATGCTATTATAGAAAAGGTTCAAGAGAAAACAGTAACTCAGGATGTTAAGGAAGAAGAAGTAGATGATAATGTTAAAACTCTTTTTAGTGCAATAAATAGTGAGGAAGAAGAAACTTTTGTTACTTATCATGTTCATATAGTTAGGGAAAATGAAGATATTGATTCTATTTTGAAAAAATACAATATAACAAAAGAGGAATTTTTAAATTATAATACAATGGAAGAAATATCACTTGGGAATAAACTTATAATACCAGCTACTTCAAATGAATAATATAGGTGATGTATTAAAAAAATACGCTCTTAAACCAGTTAGGTATACAATTAAGCAAAATGCTTATATTATAACTACTGATTCTGGGCGTTTTGTTTTAAAAAAAATTAGTAATAGTAGAGATGAAAATAACAAAGAACAAACAAGAAAAATATATAGTTATTTAAGTTCTAGAAGTTTTAATTATTTTCCTAAACTTATTAAAAGTGATGATGATTATGAGATGTATGAATATATAGAAGATATTCCTACACCAAATGAACAAAAGGCAATAGATATTATTAATATGATGAGTTTATTGCATAATAAAACAACCTATTATAAAGAGGTATCAATAGATATATTTAAAGAAAAATATGAAGATATAAAAGTAAAATTAGATGATTTATCCAAATATTATATGGATTTAATAACATTTATAGAATCTAGAAAATATATGAGCCCATCAGAATATCATCTTGCTAGGAACATAAGTATAGTATTTTCTTCTTTAGATTTTTGTAAATATTATTTAGAAGAATGGTATACACTTGTAAGCAATAAAACAAAAGAAAGATTAGTTACTGTTCATAACAATTTAAAAGTAGATCATATTTTGGAAAATAGTAGCCCATATCTTATAAGTTGGAATAATGCTAAAATGGATATTCCAATATACGATTTTTATAAATTTTATAGGAATCACTATTTAGATTTTGATTTTGAGGAATTGTACAATATATATGTATCTAAATATCCTTTGTTAATGGAAGAAAAAATGCTTTTATTTATATTATTATCTATACCTCCTAAAATAGAATTTACTCAAAATGAACTTGAAAATTGTATTAAAATAAATAGATATTTGGAATACATTTATAAAACTGAAAAATTAATAAAACCAGATACATTTAAACAAACAACAAAAGAAACAGCAAATAAGTACAAGTAATATAAACATATTTATTCTTAAAAATAAGAATATTGTTAATATAGTTTGGTATATGATTAATAAACCTAAAATGAGTAGTATTATACCCCAAAATACCCCAAAGAAAGAACAATAACGATTGAATTTATTAAACATGTAAATCACCTAGTATAATATATGATATAATAAGAATATGGGTGATACTATGAAAAGAAGAAAATTAAAAGTTAAAAATTGTATTATTGCTGTTATTATATTATTACTTGTAATTTATTTAATTGTGTCTCTTATTGTTAGATTAGTTAGTAACAATCATAAAGAAGAAGAAAAAAAATTAGATGATTTAACAATGTATACATCAGAAGAAATTAATAAATACTCTAAAGAAAATAATATTAAAGTTAATATATCTTATGAATATAATTATGACATTGATAAAGATAAGGTTATTAGCCAATCTGTTAAAGCAGGTACTAAACTTACTGAAGTTAAATCAATTGATGTTGTTATTTCTAAGGGCGAGATTGAAAAGGAAGTTTTAAAAGAAAAACAAGTAAATGAATTAGGAAAAGTTCCTATAATGATGTATCATGGAATCCATAATGTAGAATCTTCTTCAACAGCGTACACTGGAGGAAATGTGGATAAAGATGGTTACAATAGAACTGCTGAAGCATTTAGAAATGATCTTGAAAAATATTATTCTCTAGGTTATAGGATGATTAGACTTATTGATTATGTTAATGGTGATATAGATGTTCCACTTGGATATTCACCAATTGTTCTTACATTTGATGATGGGGCATCTAATAATATAAAAGTAACAGGGCTTGATTCAGATGGGAATATAATAATAGATCCCAATAGTGCGGTTGGTATTTTAGAAGAATTTAAGAAAAAATATCCTGATTTTAATGTAACAGCTACATTTTTCGTTACAAGTGCATTATTTAATCAAAAGGAATATAATGACAAGATAGTTAAGTGGTTAGTTGAACATGGTTATGATATTGGTAATCATACTGAGTCACATAATGACTTAGCATCTACTACTATAGAGAAAACCCAAAAAGTTATAGCTAGTGTTTACAAAAAATTAGATTCTTTAATACCTGACAAATATGTTAATATTTTGGCGTTACCATATGGAAAACCAACTAGTAGGACTCATCAAAATTATCCGTATGTTTTGGAAGGCGAATATGATGGATATTCATATAAGACATTAGCGGCTTTACGAGTAGGATGGGAACCTGAAGTTTCACCGTATAACAAAAATTTTAATATAACGTATATAAAAAGATGCAGAGCTTATGATAATAATGGTAAAGACTTTGATATTGAAATGGTTTTTAAACTTCTTGAAAAAAATAGGTATATATCAGATGGATTTAAAGATGTTATTACTGTTAAAGAACAGGATAAACAATTACTTAGTGATAATATTACTTCCAAAAAAATAGTTACATATTAAAGAAAAAATGATGGTATTGGCGTGTATACAATTGATTGTATTTCTATTGAATTTTAGTATAAATAACAAATAATTAAAACTAATATCTAATTATAGATATTAGTTTTTTAATAATATTGAATAAAATAAATAATAATTATATAATATTTTTGTAAAGAGTAAGGAGAAGAGTAAGTATGTCATCAGAAAGTAATAAAGCGAAGAAAAGTACTAAAAAAACTAATACTAAGAACAGTAGTACAAGGAAAAATATTCCTAAAACGCAAAAAAATATAAATAATAAAAAAAGTAGTGAAAAAAATAATAAAACGGTTAATGACAAAACTAAGAAAAGTACTAAAGAAATAGTTAAAGTTGAGACTGATACTGCCATAGAAACAAATAATGAGGTTGCACATCAAGAGCTAAATATTAGTGAAAATAAACAAGTTATTGATGATACTCAAAATAAAGATTTAGATCCGCCTGTTACTGATAAAAGTGCAGAAGTTTTACAAGCAAAAAAACCACGTAAAAAAATTAGAAAAGGATTTATAATTTTAGCGGGTATAGCTTTGCTTATAATTTGTTTAGTTATATGTTATGTATTTGTGTTTAAATTTAAAGCAACATTACAAGAAGAGGGCAAAACAAAAACAAAAGATGGCGTACTTAATTTTAACGTAAAAATTTCATCTAATAAGCCAATATTAAATGTACTTTACGCTATAGATCCTAAGGATGAAAATGATATAAAGTCATATACTAAAATTAATGCTGATGGCTCTTTATTTAGAAAGAATATAGATTTTAAAGATCTAAGTATTCCAGTTGGAAAAAGACAACTTTGTTTTTATGTAGAATCTATTTTAGGCACAAAAGATGTTGAGTGTATTGATATTGAATTTGATATTGGTTATATTGCTAAGTTAAGTCCTAATAATATTAAAAAAATATCAACTGATACATATATTGTTAGTGATGAGTTGGTTGTTACTTTTGGTTCAGATGTATCAAATAAAAAGGCTAAAGAATTAATAGAAAAAGTTAATGGTGAAATTGTTGGCGAATTGTATTATGCAAATATTTACCAAATAAAGATAAATGGCGATATAAATAGTGCTAAAGAATTGTTGAGTAAAGAAGAAAATGTTTTGAATGTATCTTATAATTATTTAACAAAAGATAATCCTGATGTTAATAAGATCGTTTATAATAAAATTGGTGCTCCTAGAATTGGCGGGGATATACATTTTTCGAAAAAATATCAATTATCTTATTTGGATGCTGATAAAGCGTATAAAGAGGTTACTTCTCCAACTGTTATAAATGTTGGACTTATTGATTCACCTATTGATTATAGGCATAAAGAACTTAATACTAATAAAAATAATATTTTTATTCCACAAACTGATCAGGGTGGATTATATGATATTGATCACATATTATCTTTTTATAAGAAGTACAATCACGATGAAGATAATGAATTTAATAAAGATGATATAAATGGTTGCGGTTATCTTGGCTATAGATCACATGGTACGCATGTTTCTGGAATTATGTCTGCTAAACATGATAAAGATGGAATTGATGGTATAAATGATAATGTAAACTTGTTTTATGCTAGTCATTGGTATTATTTTGATAAAGAAGATTTTTGGGATGAATTTAGTGATGATGCTAAACGATATTACGGTAGAATAGATGGTGCAATGGCTTATGCGGGAGATACATTTTCACTATCTTATGCACTAAGTAATTTAATTATGTCAAATGTAAGAGTTATAAATATGAGTATATCATTTACTAATTATAGCGATGATGAATACAATGAATATAAAAAATATTTTGATAATTTCTTTAACATAATACAGAAAACAGAAAAAGATTTTGTTATAGCAAAGTCTGCTGGAAATGATTATGGGGCTGATGCAACAAGTGACTTATATAACAGAATTTTATCTGAAAATGAGTTCATGAGAAATCGTACAATTATAGTAGGTTCTTCAATAGCTCCGGGTATTGTTAGTACAAATTCAAAGAATATATTAATAACTTCAAGAGCTGATTATTCAAATACGGGTGAAATAATAGATATATTTGCCCCTGGAACAATATATAGTTCTATTTATAACGATGATTATGAATGGATGATTGGAACGTCACAAGCTACGCCGTTAGTTGCAGGAACAGCTAGTTTATTATATTCATATAATCCTGATTTAAAGGCTGAAGATGTTAAGGGGGCAATAGTTAATGGCACTAAAGAAACTTTGTCTGTTAATAAAAAAATGTACGGTGTTTTAAATACTTATTTGGCATTACAAGTAGTAAAAGAATTTATTGAACCGAATGCTACACCTGCTAAAAAAGATGATACAAAGTATGGATTTATACAAGGAACGATAAATGATGCAAAAACAAATAAACCACCTACATCAAATGGTACTATTATATTTACAGATGTAAATGATAGTAGTAAAAAGTATGTTGCTGCAGATGAAGAAGCTAGGTATCTTACTAATGGTAATTATGATTTTATATTACCAATTGGGACTTATAACATGGAAATTAAGTTTAATGGCTATGTCAGTGAGACTGAGTATAATATAAAAATATCTGAAGAAACGGTTACATATAATGTTTTACTTAAACTTGTAAATACTGAAAATGGAACTGAAAATGGGTTTGCAACTGGTTATGTTGTAGATGCATTTAATGGAGAACATATACTAAATGCCAAAATAAAAATATATAGAGGAATATCTAACGTTACCGAAAATTTGGTTACTGAAATATCTAGTGATACAATGGGTAGTTATAAAGTTGAGTTAGAACCTGGAAATTATACTGCATACGCTAGTGCAGATAACTATGTATCTGGTAAATCAAATATATTGGTACTTCCAAAAGAAACAACAAATAATCAAAATTGTACAATAACTCCGGTATTGAAAGAAGGAGAAATAAGAGCGATTCTTACTTGGGGAGAAAATCCTAGGGATTTGGATTCACATTTAGTTGGCCCAACACCAGATGGTTCACGTTTCCATATATATTACAGCAATAAAAGCTATTATTATAATAGTGTTCAATATGATAATTTGGATGTTGATGATACATCTAGTTATGGCCCTGAAACAACATCTGTATATGTAGGAGTAGATGGAGCATATACTTATTACGTACAAGATTTTTCAAATAGATCTTCTGCTAATTCAAATGCACTTTCATTATCTGGAGCACAGGTTAAATTGTATAAATATGGAGTAGAAGAGCCAATAGTATTTAATGTTCCAAATAAAGATGGAACCTTATGGAAAGTATTTTCAATTAAAAATGGTGAATTAGTAATACATAATGAGATGAGTTATCATTCTGATCAAAGCACAGTAGGAAATTAGGAAAGTTTAACTTTCTTTTTTTTATAATTTTTACATTTATTATATCTTCTAATAAAATAATTCATTGAAAACCAATTTAAAATATTATATACTTATACTAGGTGATAATATGAAGAATAATAATAGAGGTTTTTTAGTTACGGGAATGCTTTATTCATTACTGTTATTATTTTTAGTACTTATGATAGGTATGCTAGCTATAATGAATGCTAGACAAAATAAATTAAATTATATATCTAGAAATATAATTACTAAATTGAATGACAAATATACTTTTGATGTTGCTAGACAATGGGAATTTGATTATACTGGCAATTATCAAACATTTACTGTACCCACAGATGGATATTACAATATTGAATTGTGGGGAGCAGGTGGTACTGTAAATAGAGATACTTCTCCAAATACTGCAGGAAGAGGAGCTTATACTAAAGGTATTATTTATTTAACTAAAGGAGAAAATATATATGTATATGTAGGTGGAAGTGAAATTAATAAAGTAGAAAATAATTATTGGGTTTCAGAAGGAGGTTACAATGGCGGTGGACCGGGTGAATCAGCTGGTGGCGGAGCAACAGATGTTAGGTTAACTTCTGGCGATTGGAATGATTTTAATAGTTTGAAATCTAGAATTATGGTTGCGGCCGGAGGTGGAGGAGGCACGTATATTAATGTTAGTGCTGGTTTACAACGTGGTGATGGCGGAGCTTTTTATGGTATAGATGCTAAATTCTCTGATTACAGTGGACACGGAGCAACACAAATTAATGGTGGCAAGCCAGGCAGTGTATTTTCTGGAGTTATAGATCCAGCAGAAACTGAAAATATGTCCGGTAAATTTGGAATTGGTGGATATGGAATAAATGCAGCAGGATATTATGGATATTCTTCTTCTGGTGGTGGCGGCGGATACTACGGGGGAGGACATGGTAATCATCCTGGAAACAGTTGGTCTGGCGGTGGTGGTGGTTCATCATTTATATCCGGTCTTTATGGATGCGATGCAATTAGTGAATCTTCAATAGAAGGAAATATCATTCATACGGGGCAATCTAAACATTATTCAGGAAAAGTATTTTATAATGGTATGATGATAGCTGGAGATGCTTCGATGCCTACACATGCTGGTTCAAGTACTATGATTGGTAATGAAGGTAACGGTTATGCTAAAATAAGTTTACTTTCAACAACTCCAGTTGCATATACAGCTACTAATGTTGTAAAAAATGGTTCATTTGAAAATGGAACTACTAATTGGATGGATATGACTAATTCTAAAATACAGAGTTCAGAAGAATACAAATACTATGGAAATAGTAGTGTGATGGCTTCGCCTGTAGATCCGACTTATACTGAAAATTATTTTCTACAATCTGATAATAGTGGAAATAAGGCAAAAACAAGTATATTAAAAGACAACAAATATTATTGCCAAGTTGAATATCTTTCTAAGGATAGTACTGTGCAACTAATGTTATATGCTGATAATTGGAAGGGAACAGAAGGAATATATTATTCAAATGGCCAAGTTAGTGCTACATGGAATAAATTATCATTGTATATTGATAAAAAGACTTCCGAAAACTCTCAAATGTATATTCGACTTGATAATGATAATGCTGGCAAAAATGCTATATCTTATTTTGATGGATATACTTGCATTAATTTAACAGAAACATTTGGTGCTGGTAATGAACCATCAAAGGAATGGTGTGACCAAAATATTTCTTACTTTGATGGAACAATTACTATTTACAAATAATATAAAAATGATATAATTAAATTGTAATGACTTTGATCTTGAGGAGTATATATCAGTTTATTTGTAGAGAGTTAGTGTTTGGTGAAAACTAATAATAAACTATATAGAAGGTAGCAAGTGAGTCTAACTTTTAAGTAAATAGAAAGTTACGTATGTCTGCGTTAAAGACTAGAGGTAATAATTATTTATTACGAATTAAGGTGGTACCACGTGAATCACGTCCTTATGGATTGTGATTTTTTTTATGGAGGTTTTTATGTTAGATATGGATTCTGAATTTAAAAAATATGTTGAAAATTATGATATGAATGTGATTAAGATTAGGCTTAAATATAATCACAGTTATCGAGTTAAAGATTTATCTATAAAACTAGCTAAAGATTTGAAACTTGATGATGAAAATGTTTATCTGGCAAGTTTAATAGGCTTGTTACATGATATTGGAAGGTTTGAACAGGCTAGAGTTTATGATTCTTTTGTTGATTATAAAACTGTTGATCATGCCGATTTAGGTGTTAAGATACTTTTTGAAGATGGCTTGATTAGAAAATTTGTAGCAGATGACTGTTATGACAAAGTAATATACACTGCTATTAAAAATCATAATAAATATTCTATTGAGTCAGGCCTTGATCAAAATACATTATTGCATTCTAAAATTATAAGAGATGCTGATAAAATTGATATATTGTATATTCAGTCTTGTACAGATGAATATAATTTTAATGAAGATGGTATGCCAGCTAGTAGTGATATACGAAAAGAGTTTTATGAGAATAAACCTGTAGATAATTTAAAGGTAAAAAACAAAACTGATGGTATACTTAGAATAATATCATTTTTATACGATATTAATTATAAGTATAGTTATAAATATATATATGAAAATAATTTTTTGGATAATTTATATAATAAGTTGCAACATAAAGAAGTTGTTAAAGAATACTTTGATTATATGAAAAAATATTTAAAGGAGAGAAGTGAATAATATGTTAGATAAGAAATATGATCACAAACTTGTAGAAGAAGGAAAATATGAAAATTGGAAAAATAAGGGTTATTTTAAGTCAGGTGATTTGAGTTTAAAACCATATGCAATTGTTATACCTCCACCAAATGTAACTGGAAAATTACATTTAGGACATGCTTGGGATACAACATTACAAGATATAATGATTAGATATAAAAGAATGGATGGTTATGATGCTTTATGGCTTCCTGGAATGGATCATGCTGGTATAGCTACACAGGCTAAGGTAGATGCTAAGCTTAGAAGTGAAGGTATAAATCCTAGAAGTATGGAAAGAGGCGAGTGGTTAACAAAGGCTTGGAGTTGGAAAGAAGAATATGCTTCAAATATACATAATCAATGGGCTAAACTAGGACTTAGTTTAGATTATTCTAAGGAACGTTTTACTCTTGATGATGGATTATCTAAGGCTGTTAGAAAAGTATTTGTTGATTTATATAATAAAGGTTTGATATATAGAGGAGAAAGAATTATAAATTGGGATCCTCTTGCCATGACAGCATTATCTAATGAGGAAGTTATTTATAAAGATGTAGAGGGGGCTTTTTACCACTTAAAGTATTATATAGAAGGTACTAAAGATTACCTTGATGTAGCTACTACTAGACCTGAGACTTTATTCGGAGATACAGCTATTGCAGTAAATCCTGATGATAAAAGATATAATAAATTGATTGGGAAGAAGGTTGTACTTCCAATAGTTGGAAGATTGATTCCGATAATTGGTGATGAACATGCAGATCCTGAATTTGGAACTGGGGTTGTCAAAATAACACCTGCTCATGATCCTAATGATTTTGAAGTTGGAAATAGACATAATCTAGAAAGAATAGTTGTTATGAATCCTAATGGTACAATGAATGAAAATGCTGGTTCATATGCTGGTCTTGATAGGTTTGAGTGTAGAGAAAAGTTGTTAGCAGATTTACAGGATCAAGATTTATTGATAGATATAGAAAAGATGGTTCACTCAGTAGGACATTCTGAGAGAACTGATGTTATGGTTGAACCTTATTTATCAAAACAATGGTTTGTTAAAATGAGACCACTAGCAGATAGAGTGTTAGAAAACCAAAAAAATCCCGATACTAAAGTTAATTTTGTACCTGAAAGGTATGAAAAAACTATGAACCATTGGATGGAAATTACATATGATTGGTGTATTTCTAGACAATTATGGTGGGGGCATCAAATACCCGCATGGTACAGGGGAGAAGAGATTTATGTTGGGGAAGAAGCTCCAGTTGGTGAAGGATGGGTACAAGACCCTGATGTTCTTGATACTTGGTTTTCATCAGCATTATGGCCATTTTCAACAATGGGTTGGCCAGATAATACAGATATGTTAAAGAGATATTATCCTAATAACTTATTAGTAACTGGATATGATATTATACCATTTTGGGTTAATAGAATGACTTTCCAAGGCCTTGAGTTTACTAATAGCCGTCCATTTAAAGATTGCTTGATACATGGATTAATTAGAGATAAAATTGGCAGAAAAATGTCTAAGTCTTTAGGTAATGGTGTAGATCCTATGGATGTTATAGAAGAATACGGCTGTGATTCATTAAGATTTTTCTTATCTACTTCAACAGCTTCTGGTATGGATCTTAGATATGATGAAGAAAAGGTTAAATCAACTTGGAATTTCGTAAATAAATTATGGAATGCTTCAAGATATGTTTTAATGAGTATAGAAGGGTTAGATTCTAAGGAATTAAACAGTATTGATAAATGGATATTGACTAAAACTAATAAACTTATAACTAATGTTAGAAAACATATGGAAACTTATGATTTTAATGTTGTTGGTTCTGAAATATATAGTTTCGTATGGTCTGATTTTTGTGATTCATATATCGAGTTATCAAAAATATCTCCAAATAGGGATGTACTTTTATATGTTATTGAAGTTATTTTAAAATTATTGCATCCATTTATGCCTTATGTAACTGAAGAAATTTATCAAATGTTACCAAAACATGATGAGTCTATAATGATAAGTGCTTATCCAGTGTATGATGAATCTAAAATATATGAAAAAGAGAGTAATGATATAGAAAAAATGATTGAAATTATTACAAGTATAAGAAATGCTAGACAGTCTAATAATTTTGGCTCTAACTATGTTATTGTTAATAATTTAAATGATAGTGAAAAATATTTAATAGATGATTACAAGGATATAATAAACAAACTTACTAAAGCTTCTTTTGATATGAAAATTCCTGATAGTTTTACATCATTTGATATAATTACAAGTTATGGTGTACTAGTTGCATATTATGATGGAAGTAAAAACATTGATATGGAAGCCTTGATTAGAGAAAAAGAATCATTAGAAAAAAGCATATCTAGACGTAAAGGATTACTTTCTAATGAAGGATACGTTAATAAAGCACCAGCTTCTTTAGTTGAACAAGAAAGACAAAAGCTAAAGGAAGAAGAGGGCAAATTGGAAATATTACTTTCAAAATTGAATTAGTCTTTTAGGGATAGTTTTTATTAAAACTATCTTTTTTTACGTAAAACGAGTTTAATTGACAAATGAATGTTAGATAATTTATTTGGGTGATTATATGAAATTGAAAATAATTTTTCCAATTACTTTGTCAATTTTTATTGGAATTTTATGTGGAAGGACAGTGTTTTCACAATATAGGGGTAATATTCAAGAAGTTGTTGTTAATACAGAACCTATCTATTTATTACAGCAAGGAGTTTATTCATCAATTGAATCTATGGAAGAAAATACTATGAGTTTAAGTGATTATTTGTATGTTAAACAAGATGATAAATATTACGTATATCTTGGAATTACTGGAAACAAGGAACTTGCTGATAAACTTAAGAATAATTATAGTAACGTAGATATTTACGTTAAGGAAAACAATATAAGTAATCAAGGCCTTATACTAAAGATAAGAGAGAATGACAAAACTATTCAGGAGGAAAGTGATAAGAAAAATTTACTTTCTTTATCTAAAAAGAGCCTTGAAATATATGAGGAGACGATGAAGGCTGCAAAAAGTTATTAGTAAAATAAAAGATTTACCTAGTATGGAACGACCTAGGGAACGCTTAGAAAGGTATGGAGCATCTAAACTTACTACTGAGGAATTAATAGCTATTATAATTAAAACCGGTACCAAAGAATGTTCTTCTAAAGTTTTGGCTTCTAATATTTTGTCAAATCTAAAAAAAATATCAGATTTTACTGATATTTCTATTAATACATTAACTGATATAAAAGGTATTGGTAAAACTAAAGCAATTACTTTATTAGCAGCAATAGAACTTGGAAAAAGAGTATATTCTGATGAAAAAAGAGAGTTTATATCTTTTTTGGATGCTTCTTCAATATTTAATTATTATCGCATAAAGTTTTTTAATAAAAAACAGGAATATTTTTATGTTATTTATTTAGATAATCAAAAGAATTTTATAACAGATAAGGAGTTGTTTATAGGTACTATTAATATGAGTGTAGTTCATCCTAGAGAAATTTTTAAAGAGGCTTATATTAATTCGGCAAGTTATATTATTTGTTTACACAATCATCCATCTGGCGATCCACTTCCTAGCAAAGAAGATATTAATTTAACTAATAGAATTTCAGAAATAGGGAAAATAGTAGCTATTCCGCTATTAGATCATATAGTTATTGGTAGTAATACATATTATAGTTTTTATGAAAATAACTGTTTATAGAATAAAAAATGTATTATAATATAAAAGGTGATATACGTGAATTACAAAAAGAAAAAATTTAAAATAAGTTATTTAATAATAATAGTAGTAGCACTTGTAGTATTATTATTGTTTTCTTTTGTAATTAAAGATAATGGCAAACTTACATTTATTCAAAAAGTATTTAAGGATGTTTCAACCACTACCGTTAATGTATTAAAAGTTCCAATAGATTTTATAAATGATAAATCTAGAGAAAAGAAAAAGATGAAAGAAGTTTATAAAAACTATAAGAATCTACAGGAAAATACTGAAACGATAGATTTAATTAAGGCAGAAAATGAGTCTTTAAAGAAAGAAATAGAAAAACTGAAAGAAGTAAATTCTATTGAAGAATCTTTAACTGAATATACTTATATACCCGCATCTATAGTTAAGAGAAATATAAATTATTGGAATAACACTGTTACTATAAATAAAGGAAGTAAAAGTGGAATAGAGGAGGGAATGGCTGTAATTGAAAATGGTGGCATGATTGGAGTTACTACTAATGTTGCATATTATTCTTCTGATGTTAAATTAATTACTTCTTTTAAAATAACTCCAAAAATTTCAGTTGAGGTAAGAGATAGTAATAAATCAATTCCAGGTTTGTTATCTAAATATAATGATGATAAAAATACATTTACTATAGAGGGAGTAAGTGAATATAACAATATAGAAATAGGTTCGTATGTTTATACGACTGCTTATAATGAAAAAATACCTGCTGGAGTATTAGTTGGTAAGGTTGTTAGTATAGAAAAGGATAATTATGATTTAACAAAGATAATAGAGATAAATAGTGGCGTTGATTTTGACAATCTAAGATATGTTAAAGTCCTTAAGAAGGGTGAGTAATATGATAATTAGCGTTTGCTTTCTTGGATTTTCTGCATTATTAGATATGATTATATCAAATTACATAAATTATCAAACACTTAATTCTAGTGTTTTAACTCCTCTATTTTCTATAGTAGCAATAGCTATTATTTATCCATTTTTTTGCAATAACAACTCCAAGTATATTAAAACGATTACTATATTTGGATTGATATATGATTTATGTCTTACAGATACATTATTACTAAACATGTTTATATTCTTTCTTATAGCAAGTATTGTTGTTTATTTAAACGAATATTTATCTAGTAATTCACTTAATACGATTATTTTAGTAATAATATGTATTATAATATATAATGTTTTTGATTATGGAATTTTGTATATTATTAATGTACATGATTATGGTATATGGTATTTAATTAATCGCATTAAGAATACAATTATTTTAAATATGTTATATGGTTGGTTATCATATTATATTTTAGGATTTATTGCGGATAAATTTAAAATCAAAAGAATATATTAGCTGTCACTTGAATATATAATATTAGGTGATATTATGGATGATATAGAAAAGTTAAAGCATAAGTTAAAAAGTAAGAAGAAGTCAAATGATAATAATGGCTTCTTTAAAAATATAGCATTAAACAAAATTTTAAGTAAGGTCTTAATTAGTGTAATTGTTTTTTTAATTTTAAGTATTACTATAAAAGTATCACCTAATTGTAAAGAATTTTTGTATAAAAATGTGTTCGAAGATAATTTTTCGTTTGCATCTGTAAATAAGGTTTATAATAAATACTTTGGCGAAGTACTTCCTGTAGCGTCTTTATTTAAAGAAGAGGCCAAACCAGTATTTAAAGAAAATCTTACATATACTAATAAAGAAAAATATTCAGACGGAGTAAAATTAACAGTTAGTGATAACTACTTGGTTCCGATTATTGAAAGTGGAATGGTTGTGTTTATTGGAGAAAAGGAAGGGTATGGTAATACAGTTATAGTTCAACAAGTGAATGGGGTAGATACATGGTATGGAAATATTAATACATCTAATGTAAAGTTGTATGAGTATGTTGAAAAAGGAAATCTACTTGGTGAAAGTTCTAATAGCCTTTATTTAGTATTTAAAAAGGATGGGGTAGTATTAGATTATAATGAGTATCTTAAATAAAATTCATATTCATGAAACAACTTATTTATTTTTACTTGTTTCGCTATTTACTGGACAATTTAGATTGTTAATGTTGCTTTTTGTTGTAATATTAATTCATGAATTTGGACATATATTGGCAAGCAAATATTTTGGGTGGAACATAGTAAAAGTGAATATATTTCCATTTGGAGGAAACATAGTTTATGATGTTAAGCTCAATGAATCTTCTTTTAATGAATTTATGGTAACTGTAATGGGGCCGGTATTTCAAATTTTAGGGACATTTGTACTTACTAGAATTTCTTTTTTAACACATAATGAAATTTTAACCTTAAACAATTTGAGTTATAGTCTTGTTATCTTTAATTTGCTACCTATAATACCATTAGATGGTTCTAAATTGTTTTTTAGTTTAACAAATAGTTTGATGTCTTATAAGAAAAGCCATAAGTTGCTTATATTTATTTCTACACTTTTTATTTTTATATTTTTATTTAAACAAATGAATAATTTTACTATACAAATTATAATATTCTTTTTGATATATAAAACATACGAACAATATAAAAATCATAATAACATCTTAAATAAGTTTTTGTTAGAAAGATATTTATATGATTTAAAACAAAGTAGGGTAAAAATACATAATAAGTTGGATGTAAAATGTATATATAAGAATAAAATTAATTTTTTTAAATATAATAATAAGTGTTATAGTGAGAAAAATGTTTTGGATAATTATTTTAAAAATAGAAAAAACTATTGACATAATAACTAAGTATATGTATAATTAATTATGTCATTGGTAATGCGGGCGTAGTTTAATGGTAGAACTTCAGCCTTCCAAGCTGACCACGTGGGTTCGATTCCCATCGCCCGCTCCATAGTGAAATCTGCTCGAACTTTTCGAGTTTTGATAAATGACTAATCCAAATTGGATTAGTTTTTTTGTGTTTCAAACTCCCACTTGTCAGCTTGGAAGAATACAAAGACTATCCTACTTTATAAAGAAAGGATGGAACTATGGTAAATATTATTAAGAAAGAACTATCATTAGAAGAATCGTTAAGAAAGAAAATTAAGTTTATTTGTGATTTTACTAATAATAAACCCACTATCATAAATGGTAGTATTAGAAAAATTGATAAAACTAATTTAACTTATATTGAACCACATAGAATAATAATTAATAATACTACATTTCTTGCTTTCAACTATTCTAATGAAATATTTATTGAAAACTTATCTAATAAGATAAAGTTATCAGAACTTGAAGATTATTTAAAGACTATCTAAATACTACTATTCTCTGAATAAGGAATTGACATTTTCTTAAAAAGTGATATTATAAATAACCAATGAAAGAGGTATGCTCTAGAAATGGAGGTACATCTATGAAGATAAAACACAATTTAACCAAAATTTATAATATTGAATTTAATGAGGAGTCAGTAGTATTTAGACTTAACTAGATACTATTGTCTCCTCTTTTTTAGTAAAAGGAGTTGATAATATATGAATAATGATAAGAAAATTGCTGGTATTTATATTCGTGTATCTACTGAAGATTAAGCTCGTGAGGGTTTTAGTTTACAGAGCAAGAAAAACGATTAAGAACTATGTGTGAATATAAAGGTTATGAAATATATAAGATTTATAAAGATGCTGGTATATCGGCTAAAACTGGTAATACAAGACCTGCATTTGAAGAACTATTACAAGATATAAGAGATAAAAAATGTAATACTATTGTTGTACTAAAATTAGATAGACTTACAAGAAGTGTATTTGATTGGGAAAAGATTATAAGATTTTTAGAAGAAAATAATGCTTATTTAGATTGTACTAACGATGATATTAATACAACTAATGCAAATGGTAAAATGATTTCTAGAATACTTACTTGTGTTTCACAAAACGAAATTGAAAGAACTGGTGAAAGAACTAAAGTTGGTTTAGCTGGTGCAATAAAGGCTGGTAATATTCCTGCTCGTGCTCCACTTGGTTATAAACATGAAAATAAAAAATTATTAGAGGAACGAGATTATTATAAAGGGTTAAGTAATCAATATGAGGGAATGTATGAAAGAGAAAAAGAAAAAAAAATTATCTTATTTATCATTTAAATAAAGTCTTTCAAAAACTACCAGAATTTATTAAAACAATAATCGATCATTTATTTAATCATAGTGGTTTAGACTTAGAATATTTTAAAAAGGAATGTGATCCTGAGGTTAAAAGAAAAGAGGAAAAAAGATTTAAAGGATTTAATTTATTTAATAAAAAAGAAATTGAAAAAGCGACTCATAATCTTAACAATGAAATGGACGAAGCTGCTGAAGAGTTTTATAATACTAAAATGAGCAAAGAAAAAGACGATGGCTTATCACTTTAAGCTATCGTCTTTTAATATTATTGTTGATTACTTTCCTAAAATTTTGCTAATAGTTGCTCAATTATTTCTGTTTCAACAACTTCTTCTAATCCGTTATTATTATCATATTCACAAAACATAGTATTTGTATAATCATCTTGATCAATTAGATACACATAATTTTTTGAATTTAATTCTGTAGTATAAACAACCGAATATTTTTTGTTATCATTTAGAGTTAAGATTTCACCTTGATTTAGCATTTTCATTACCTCCTAATTCTTCAACATTGGTATTTTCTAATGAGGCATTAAAATCTTCAAATTCATGTTGAGCTTTTTTTAATTTTTTAGAATGTTTCATATATTTAGCAATAAAACCTGCAGCACCTGCTGATAATAAAACAGCAGCACCTAATATACTAATACCAGCCATTATCGCAGAACGATTTTTACCTTTTTGAGCTTCATTCATTGCTCTTTCTCTTTGTAGAATAGTGAATTTTCTCTTTTCTCTAGCCATTCTTTCTAATTCATCATCTTCGTCACGAATTATTTCACCAGATTCATTTATTTGAACACCATCTACTGTTTTTTCTTGTTCATTCTTTTTAACTTTTTTGTATTTAAACTCAACTCTATTATCGTAATTTAAATCAGTAAGTTCATAACCTTTACTTGCTAAATATGATTTCAATATTTCTTGAATTTCTTCTTGTGGAATATCAAATCTTGTTTCTCCAAATTCATCTTTTCTAATAAAGAAAGGTTGATTACTATTTTGTCCGGTTAATTTATCTTGTAAATAACCTATACTAATTGAACCTAGTTCAATACCTTTAGTGTTTTTATAATGGTCAAAAACAATTTGTCTTAAATCTTCATATTTAATTGATCCATCATATGTTAAATCAAGTTCAACTTTGTTTTCTGGTTTATTCATTTCATTTTTAATTTCAGGGTTTGATTTATAAGCAAAAGTTATAGTATCATGGTCTCCAAATTCTAGATTTGAAGTTAATTCGCAGTTTTTACTTGCTAAAAATGATTTAAATACTTTTTCTATATCTTCTTTTGAAATATCAAATCTTGTTTCTCCAAATTCTCCATTTATAGTAAAAAATGGTCTAGGTTCAGAATTATGTGCTAATTTATCTTGTAAATAACCTATACTTACAGATCCTAATTCTAATCCTTGTGTTTGTTTAAAATAATCAAATATGATTTGTCTTAAACTTGAATAATTAATTCTTCCATTTAAGTTTGTATTTGTCTCTTCGTTCATACATATACCTCCTAATTATATTTTAACATATTTTTTATAATTTTTAGCAATTTTACGTAAAATTATTAATTTAGGTTTACACTTTTTATATTTTTATGGTATTATTATTTTAGTGATTAGTTGTTTATCAACTTTTACTACTGGAGTTTTAAATAGCCTGTGCTATTGCTCCATAAGATAAAATCGTCGCACCAATGTGACGTTAATGATTAAATCAACTAAAGTTTAGTTGATTTTTTTTGTGTTTATAAATCATCCATCCCAAAAAGAAAGGATGGTGAAAATAATGAAACAATTTAATATTTACAAGTCAACAATGAAATATTTAACAGATAAAAGCTTATCTTTAAATGCTAAAGGTTTCTTAAGCATTGTTCTTTTTAATGATGAAATTATTGGACTTGATATTGAAAAGTATTGTACTGATGACAAAGAAACGATAAAAGATGCTTTACGTAATCATGCACAAATATTAAAGAGCTTTCAAAGGTTGCATAACTTTGATTTTTATGGCTCTATTTGAAAAAAACTTATGAACTTAATGTTTGTAAGTTTTTTATTTTATATAAATAAATTTCAAATTTTAGTTATGTATAGTTACGAAATTGTTTTTTTATCTATCATTTCTAATATTAATTATGCCTATTTATTTTTGCTATCTAAATAATCATCTAAATTAAATGCAATCTCAATTATTCCAGAATAGCCATTTTCGTCGTAACTATAATCAGTATGAAATGTTAAAAAGATAATAAATTTATTTTTTAAATATCTTGTTATCTTAATATTCATAACTGGTTCAATATTATTTAAGTCCTTAACATTTAGCAAAGTTTCACCAACGGAAATATAATCTTTAAAATCTATAGTATCATTCATTGGTATTTCTAATAATTTTTCTAATTTACAATTCAAATCAAATTCAAATGAATAATTATCTCCAGAAATATCAAAAGTCAATGTATTAAATGCTTCAAATGATATTTTTTTTCCATTTTTGTATTGACTTTGTTCTAGTTTAATTAAATTAATACAAACCTTTTCATTGTTTACTTTTTCTAGTTTTGCTATTTTAAACATAAAATCAGCTCCATAATTATTATATCACGTATAATGTTAAACATTAGACATGAAAATTTTAATAAATTATATAATAATTTGACTGAATTTTTATTGTTTTTGTGAAATTATTTATTTTCATACTATGGTTATATTAATTTATATAAATAAATTAAAAAAGGACTAAATTTCTTGGTAGTTTTGTCCTTTTTTATCCTTACTATTTTATTGAACCTTTATTTTGCTCAAACGCTTCAAATAATATTTTATTAATATTAGCTCCTAATAAGCTGGCTGGATTGTTGGCATAAAAATGGTGATCGCTAAAATTGCTTATAAATATACTTACTATGTAATTACCAGCATTTGTAGATATAATTCCACCATCATTTCTGCAGTTAATAATATCTTTTCCATCTTCAGCTGCAAGTCCGCCACTTTTTGTTGCAATATATTTTATAAAAGAGTTGTCTGAACCTTTTTCTTCTAAGTATTTTTGTGGTAAAAATCGTGTAATCATATCGTTTTTAGTTTGATGAGATAAAATATTTATTATTTCATCACATAGATTTGGGGTTAGAATTTCTTTTCTTAATATCATCTTATATGCTTTTGCATACTCAAATGCAGTTGTTTTACCGATAGAATTATAAATATTAAAATCTAATTTTTTGGCATTTAAAAATGTATTTTTAAAACCTAACTGTTTAATAGTATTATTTATATTATCAAACCCTAAATAATCTATCATTTTGTTTGTAGCAATGTTATCACTAATAATTATCATTAAAATAGCAATATTAATTGATGATAAATTTAGATCTTCTAAATATTGAATTATTCCACTACCATTTTCAACGTAATCGTTTTTAACAGAGTAATTAATTATATCATCTCTTGATTTTTCATTTTTTAAAATTTGATTATAGTATTCTATTAAAATAAATAATTTAATACAACTTGCAGTTTCTACGATATCATTTTCATTATGTTTTATTATATTGTTTTGCTCATCGGTAATATATAAGCATACTTTACCTTCAAAATTCTTTATTAATCTTTCTATTTTCTCTTCACTATTTATCATAATATTTTCTCCTTATGGTATAAAGATTATTATTTTCCAAGATTTAGTTTACCACAATTAATAAATTTATTTTTATCATAGACAAATTTTTTATCATTTGTAGTGGGTGACAATTCTGTTACTTCTAAAACATAGTTTTTTATATTTACTAATAATTTTACTTCACCTTTTTTTACTAAGTAATATGGTGACAAATTACCTAATCCATCTGCAGTTGATACTGGACCAATTTCTGGAGCAATGAATGTGTCTATTATGGTTTCTATAAGATTTAATTTTCTTGTTCTAGATAGGATGTATATTTCATATGGTTCTGGATAATACTCCTTTAATACCTTATTATACATCGCTAACTTATTTTTATATTTTTTTCTATCTAATTTTTTTCATAGATAAAGTAGGTAAGACGTTTTTGTCATTTAGCAAATAATCTACTGTTATACCAAATATTTTTGATAACTCTTGCAAATTATTTATATCGGGTAAACCTCCATCATTTTCCCATTTAGTTATTGCTTGCCTTGAAATATTCATTATTTCTGCGAGTTGTTCTTGTGATAATCCAAATCTTTTTCTTATTTCCTTTAGTTTTGGACCTAATGTCATAATATCATTTCTTCTTTCTGATATCAATATTACTTAAATTTCATCATTTTTAATAGCAATAATATTTTACATTTGTGCTACTATTTGTAGCAAATTAAGTGAGCTTTGTTTTCTATTACTTGTTTTGCTCTTCCAAATTTTAAGAAAAAAGCTATATCATTTGTATAGCTTTAATATTTATATATTGCTGAAACTTAAAAAAATTATTATTATTTTACTTTTTTTGTTTTAAATATGTTTCTGTTTTTTGAAGATAAGTAGCTGCTAAGATTGAAAAGAACATCATAATATTAATAGCAATTGATAAAATGTTGGCATTGTAGAAATATGTGTATAAAATTAATGCAAAACTATAACTTATTATTTGACCAAATATCATATATATATTAAATGTTATTTGATGTTCTCTTTTATATTTTGATAATTCATCAACATTTATTGCATCATAAACAACGCTACAACTTTCTGATTCAATAACTGATCCTAGAGAATTCATTAAAATATAATATATTAATAGGGTAGTGAAGCTTGTATTTAAAATTAGGAATATAGATGATATAAATATGATGATTGCGAAAGGAATATAAAACCTTTTTTGGATATTCTTTTTATTAACTATTTTTAATATTGATAGTGAAATAATTGAAATAACTGCAAATATTGAACTATAACTACCGACACTTAATTCTGAACCAATCTTTAAAAATAGTAATACTGGTAATAAGTCTGTAATAGCGCCTTGCAATGATATTCTTCTAAAAAACATACATTTATAAATATTTGATAAATGAGGATATTTTTTAATTTCAGAAAAATATTCTTTTAAGTTTATTTTCTGATTATCAACGTAAAAGCTTTTAATTTGTGAAGAAATTATAATGATGAGTAGTGTTTCAATTGATAATATAATAAACAATATATTGTACGAAAACTTTTCTATAACAAATCCAGAAAAAAATGGAGTAAATATTGTTGCTAGATAATCCAAAATATTTATGTTTGCAAGAAAATTACTCATTGTTTTATGATTATTTGAACCCATAATTAATATTTCATATGGGACATAGTAACAAGTTTTTGTTAGTGAATATAGGATTCTAAATAAATATAAATAACTACATATATTATCTTTTAAAGTAATCAATAAAATTATACAAATTATTAGTTGAATGAAACTTGAATTATATATAAATTTAGCATTCTTATTATTTAGTTTGCTTGATATTATTATTGAAAGCAATCCATCGAATATAACACCAACTAAATTATATTTTAGTACAATTCCAACATCATTAACAATTTTTAATACATATATGTTGAAAAATAATGTAAAAAATACTGAAACAAATTTTCTAAGAAAAACTATTATAGAAATAACTTTTTTATTATGACTATCCATATACTACTTCATCATATATCGAGTTTTGATTACTCGCATTCCTAAAGATTTATATAAGTTATTAGCGGGCATTTCATACCAACATTCAAGTTCAATCCTATAATTTAATTTTTTTAATGAATTTATTACTTCTTTTCCAATCCCTTTTCCTCTAAAATTATCATCAATATAAATATCTTTGATATATAGTATTTCATTTTTATCAATATCTGAATTAGTTATTTGATATTCTATAATTCCTATTATTTCACTTTCTAATAAAATTAAAAATTGAAAGTATCCTTTTTCATCAATATGACGAATTGCATCTTGAAAATTATAACTTTCTACAACGCTGTCAAATAATCCTAATTTTTGGGCATATTGTTGATGAAATTTAATAAGTTTAACTTTATATTTAGCAAATGTTTCTATTTCATTATTGGAATCTAGTTTTTTTAATAAAACATTCATAATACCACCACATCATAGATTTTATCATATTTTTTGGTTAAGTGCATTAATTTTATTGCAGTATTTACATATAGGAAACTTAATTATTTAATTTATTTTTGTATAATTTATATTCAAAGAATGTACTTAATGCTAATGCTATCATAGTTATAATTATTGCTAGATTACTGTTGATGTTTAGTAATGTATAAGCCGAAATCATACTAGATATATATCCAGCAAGGTTTATTACCATATCTTTCTGTGGGGTATTAATATTGTCATTATCTTTTCTTAACATTTCTAAATGAGACATAGTGTTAAATGGATTTAATATTCCATTTAATAAAATGATAACAAAAATAATATTTGGGAATACAAATACTACTGGAAGTAAAAGTGATATTAATGCTTTAGCTATGATATCTCCTTTTACAATCCATCCTTTTTTTATTAGGTAACTAGATAGGAAAAATCCAATTCCACTTAAAACCCATAATAAACTTTTAACACTTTTTAATATAGCTAAGTTTTGACCATTATCTATTACTCTTATTGATAATAAGACTATTAATGATGATAATGCAAATTTTCCTATTATACGAATAATAAACCATTTTCTAAAGTATTTTGTATACTTAAATATATTTAACCTTTTAAGTATATTAGTTTTTTTATCTTCCTTTGTTTTGGGAAAATTCTTTACTTGAGTAACAAATACTATAACAATAATAAAAACGATTGTTACTAAAATTGAAATCATTAAAAATGCGTTGTTAACAAATTTTGAACATATGAAACCTGCGGTTGCGATTCCAGCTGCTTGCAAAATTTTGAAAACAGATATTCTTTTTGAGTGTGCATTCATTGCTCTTTCTTCAGGTAATGAATTATAAGCATAAGCATAATGATAACCTGAAAATATTTCTAAGACTAAAACTTCTAATAGGTATGTTATTACGAATAATATAATTAGCTCAGAATCAAAGCATAAAGCAGTTATAATTGCTATTAAGGAGCATAATATCATACAAGTAATAAAAACAAAGTTTGGCCTTTGTGATGTATTTATTTTTATACAGAATAAAGTAGCAATTAATCTTGCGGTTCCTATATTGGCAGATATAATTGAGATTAAGAGTGCGTTGTTGTATTTTAAATACACTAAATCTACTAAACTGCTATCCCAGTCTAGTAATCCAAAACAAAATCCCGTGATTCCAATTAATATGATAAATAATGTATTTTTCTTATATATTTTTTCTATATCTTTCATGTTTTACCTTCTTTATTTTTTGATATGCTAAAATTATATATTATATTGACAAAAATTGCAAAATCTTGTATAAATTTTTATATTTTTGTATAATGGGTATATTGTTTTTGAGAGTAGTGTGGTAATTAATGAAAAGAAATAAAAAATTTTTAAAATTTGTACTATCTTTATATAAACCTGTAAAGTTTTTAGCAATAGTAATGGTAGTTAGTATGATAATATCTCAGGTGCTTAACTTTGCTAAGCAGTATATAATAAAGGGGATTATTGATTTGCCTAATAATCCTAATTTTCAAATAACTGACTTGTATAAAGTTGCTCTTTTGCTGCTAGGAATTATAATTTTAGACTTAGTTTTTTATTATATTTCGAATATTGTAAGAACTATAACTGTTGTTAAAAAACAAACACCATATATTTCTGTAACATTATTTAATAATTTGAATAAAAGAGACTATTCTTTTTTTACTGATAATTATAATGGTAAAATTTCATCCTCTATTAATGAAATAAATGATGAAATAATAAATTTGAATAACAGAATTACTACTGGATTTATATCCTTATTAACTTCAATGCTCAGCAGTTTATTAATTTTATATACAATAGATGTAAAAATTTTTATTACGGCGTTTATATTGTTTGCAGGAATAATAATATCAAGGTTAGTGTATTTTTCTAAAAAATATTTACCCCTTGTACAAAAATCACAGGAAAGTAATAGGGAATATAATGGTATATTAAATGACGCTGTTTTGAATTTTACTTCTTTAAAAGTTTATGGTGCGGTTGAAAAATTTTCTGAAACACTAAAATCCAAAAAAGAAGATGCTAATTTTTATAAAAATAAAGCTTCTTCGAGAGAATTTACTTTTGGTGCTATAGCTAATGTAGTATACATAATTACATTTGCGATTTTGTTACTTTATTCTATTAATTTATATTCTAATTCTTTAATGACATTAGGTAATTTTATATTTTTTATAAATGCAATGATTTCACTTAAATCAGCAACCACAAGTTTTACTTGGTCTTATATTCATATTGGAGAGATATTTGTAAAAATTAGAAATAGTTATGATTTGTTGTATAGTGATACTGATTTGGAAGATAATAGTGGTAAAAAATTAGAAGTTAATAATGGAACTATTAAGTTTGAAGATGTAACTTTTAGATATACTAAACATAATGTTTTACAAAATTTTAATATGTCAATAAAAGATAAACAAAAGATAGGCATTATTGGTGTAAGTGGAAGTGGTAAGACTACGCTTGTAAATTTACTTTTTAAGTTTTATACTCCACAAAGTGGCAAAATTTTAATTGATAATCAGGATATTAGTTGTTATAGTGCAGAATCAATATATGATAGTTTAACTTATGTTCCACAAGAAACTATACTTTTACATTCTACTATTTTTGAAAATATCAAAATCGCTAATCCTGATGCAAGTTATGATGAAATAGTAACTGCTGCTAAAAGGGCTGAGTTACATGATTTTATAGAAGGGCTTGATGATAAGTATAATACTATTGTAGGAGAAAGAGGCATTAAACTATCCGGTGGGCAACGTCAAAGGATTGCTTTGGCTAGAATATTTTTAAGAAATTCAAAAATTGTTATATTTGATGAAGCAACGAGTAGTTTAGATAATAATACTGAATTTAGAATTCAACAGAACATTACAAAATATTTTAGTGATCAAACAATAATATGTATTGCTCATAGATTATCAACTCTTAAGGATATGGATTGTATTATAGTAATAGAAAATGGACACATAATTGATTTGGGTACACCTAAAACCATAATACCTAAGTATGATAAGGTTGATTTTTTAAATATAAAATCTTAAAGATAAGAATAAACTATATTTTCCATTTTGGTGGGTAAACGTAGTTTATTTTTTCTTTTTTTGCTATATAGTGTTTCTTTATTTTTGTTCTATTTGATTTTAGTTCCGGCAATGCTTGCCTACAGTATTTATCTAATTCACAAAATATATTTTGACAATCTATAAGTTGTAGTGGTCTATTGCCAATTCTTTTAAAATTTAAGTTTAACCTTTTAAATTCTTCATCTTGGTGTTCGTACATATATCTAATAATATCTTCATTGCTCATTTTGCCTTTATCAATAAAACATTTTTTAATTCCTCTAAGTGATCCTGGGCCGGCAATTGTAAATTCATTTTCTTTCCAATTAACAACTTCACTATAATTTATATCAGTTACTAATTGATAGGCCATAAAATTTCCTATTAAAGGGTAACTTTTTATAATGTTGAATGCTTCTTCCATTGTGCTACATTTAATAATTTTGTTTTGAACTTTATCTATATTAAACATCTTATTTAGAAGGGCTAGATGATTATCATGTTTTCTATTGTATCCGAATGCTTTATTAGCACAACTTATGTAAGCATCGTTATATATTTTGATTTTATTTTTCATTGCTTTTTCTAAAATTTCAGAATATTTATTTATGTCAAATGTTTTTAGTGTAATATCATCAAAATTATTTAATAATAATTCCCAAGTAGATTCTTTATTAAATAGTTTGAATAATATTATTCTAAATATCATGTCACTGCTAGAATAGTTTTTTCCATTATATATAACATTTTTTAATAAATATTGGCTAACTCTATCATTAACTCTATAACTATTACAAAACTTATATTCTTGTAGAATTTTGTCATTTGTCCATGGAGCTTGAAGTCCATTTTTCTTTTTTAAAAATATATTTTGTCTTTCATAAGCAAAATACCAATATAAATCGTATACTTCTTGTCTTTTTTTCATACTTTTACCTCATATATTTATTATATCATTTGTTAGTACTTTTTCTTGCAAAAACTGATTTTTGGTGATAGTATATACGTTAATTTAAAAAAGGGGAGTTTTGAGATGAGTATAAAAAAGAATATTGAATGGAATTTATATAAATTTAAAGCTAATCAATTATTGGTTTGGGGGTTAAAAAACCAATGTGTTACACTTTACGATGATGCTTTAATAAAAAAACTAAGAGATATTTATTATGGTGAAATTCCGGCTTCAATATTATTATTGTCTAATGCCATGTCTAATGGACATTGTTATGACATGGCTTTGCTGATGGCTAGGGCATTCTTAGAGGATGATGGAGATGTTAATCTTATTTATGCTTCGGTTGATAATATAAGATTAAATCCGAAATTTTCTAATAGTTGCGATCCATCATATTCTGATCATTGTATTGTAGAAAGAGTTACAAAAGATGGGAAACACTTAATTTATGATACATCATCTGGATTTGTATATGATAAGGAATTATATTGGAAAATGGAACATCCTATAGTTAGACAAGTAAGAAATAAAGATTCTATAGTCGAATACGTTAAATCAACTGAGGAATGCCATTCTGAGAAAGCCAAAGAGTATAAATCTATTTTGTCATTGTTAATATTAACAAGTATTGAAAACTCTTATCATAGTGAGCTATACGCTCGTCCTGGCATAATGCTATTGCAAAGAGAAGTAGAATATTTTAAGAAAAAAATCATGCGTGAAGAAATAGATGATGATATGAAAAAAATAGAATTGAGAAAATAAATATAAGTTCTTTTATAGAACTTTTTTACATTATATGCTTAATTAATGTTAGAATAATGTTATAAGTTCTTGCGTAAGAGGTGTTTAAATGAAACTATTAGATTTGAATTTATGTATAAAAAAAGATAATAATAATGAGGTAATTGATTTAATATCGAATGATAATTATGATGTAATTACATTTCAAGAAGCTATGAGGGGATTGGATTCGGGCGTTTTTGAAAGATATAATAGTAGTAATATTATTAAAGAAAAAACTGGGTATAAAAATAGTTTTTTTGGTTCTTTATGGGTTGCAAGATGTCATAAGAAAAATGGCATTGTGGCTAGAGATTTTGGAGGACTTACTGAACAAGGCAATGAAATAATAACAAATTATTCTATATTATCTAGTAGAAATGTATTTTATTATAAAAATTATTCTATTTTTGAAGAAGTAAGTAATTTCAAAAATGAGGATCATGGTAGGGCATTTACTGAGAGTATATTGGATGTTGATGGCAAGAAATTACAAGTAATTAATGTACATGGTATTTGGAATGAAGATAAGCTTGGAAACGTTAATACTATTAATCAAATAAAAACAATATTATCTAATGTTAGATATGATATTCCTTCAATAGTGGTTGGCGATTTTAATTTGCTTGTTGAATCTGAAAGTATCAAGATGTTTGATAGCAAAATGGTTAATTTAATCTCTAAATATAAAATATCGTCTACTAGACCTAATTTTGATGATGGATTAGATAAAGGAAATGTTGTATGTGATTATATTTTTGTAAATGATAAAGTTAAAGTAAATGATTTTAAAGTATTAATAACTGATGTATCGGATCATTTGCCTTTAATATTGGATTTTGATATATAAAAAAAGCTAATTATTGTTAGCTTTTTTATTTATGGTATCTAGTATTGAATATATACTTATAGCTAAATTCTATAGTCCTAAATGTATGGTAAATGCTGAATCTTTTATATTAATTCTACTTTCTAACGCTGATTAAAATTCACTGTTATGTTCTATAAAAAAATTATGATATATTCTAACATTTTTTAATTCTGTCCAGTTTTTCTTAGTAACTGGAGTGCTATCAAGATCGTATATTTTGGCAGAATTTAAGCTTAGCAAAAAGGGGGAGTGGGTAGATATTATAAATTGGCAATTGTAAAACCTTGCAGAATCTTCTATAAATTGTTTCAGTTTTAATTGATTTTCTGCTGATAAACTGTTTTCTGGTTCATCTAATATATAAATTGCGTTGTCTTTTATTTCTTCTTCCCAAAATTTTAATGCAGATTCACCATTGGATTGTTCAATAATATTGTTGTTATTAAGACGTTCCCTTATAAATTTTGACATTGTTTTATGTTTTGAATCATATCTTGATTTTATTTCTTCATAATTAGCTATTGTTGTAGAATCTTGATTAAATTTTTTTTCTAAGTATTCTTCTGTTAAAAAATTTTTTCTCCTATTTATATTTGAGTTTATAGAACGTATATCAAGTAAATAATCAAATACATCGTCGCTTGAAATGATTTTTACTTCAAGAGGATTTTCAAGGGACATTTTATTTTCACAAGAATTTACATATATATTATAGTGTGATCCTTTATTTATTTCATTTTTTCTTTTGGCTTTTAATTTGTCAGCAATTATATTTAGAAGTGTTGTTTTACCAGAACCATTACCACCATAGAATATTGTTATGTTTTCAAATTCTATTTCTTCAAATTTTTTGCTTGTAAAAATTCCAAGAGGGTAGTAATTATTATAAATATTTCTTCTTTCTGTTTCTATAATATTATCTTCTTGTTCTCCATTTAGCAGTGTAAATTTTTTTAAATATATCATAATTTCTCCAATTTCATCAATCTCTATGGTAGTGGTAATATGCTTTTAGTCCTTTTATTTTTTCCTCTTTAATTATAACATTATATTCTGTGTTATTTCTATACATTGGTGAGTTTTCATCTTCATTCCCTTTTATTAGCGTGTTTTCATTTGGAGTTACTAATTCCAATATTTCATTTTTTACTTCTTTAGCTGATACTTTACCTAAGGGAGATATTTCAAATATTTTGTCATATATTTCTTTTTCACAGAGAATAGAAAGACATGGATCGAAAACATAATCTTTTTCTTTAAATCTAAAGCATATCCAGGAGTGGTGATAAAGAGTTTCGTTATCAAATTTTAAGTTTCCTCTTTGAATGTAATCATTATCTTCAAAAAAAATAATGGCTGTTTCAGTTGTTTCCCAGCACCAGCCCTCTAATACTCTTTTTTTCATTAATTTTAATATTTTGTCCTCATAACTTTGGACTATATTAATTCTTAAGTTTCTTAATTTTTTGGCTAAATATTTATTAACTGAAGAACTAACTTGATTTGATTCTATAATTTTAAATCTTTGTTTTTCATTTAAAGTACTTATGTCCATAAAAACCTCCGCGTGTTTAAGTATTTTACCACTTATATAATTTTTTTGCTATACATGTATTTCTATATTATATTCTTCTATCCATACATCAAATTGGTATAAATATGCGATTAGTTGTGGTTTTGTCATTAATTGACCAAACCATGGGATATCATAATCAGAATTACTATTTAATAAGTTGTTTATTTCATCGATGTCAAATAATTTATATAGTATACTTTTATCGTTTTTTAGCCTATCTTTTAAAAGATTGGATACTAGTTCTAAAAATAATGGATTGTGTGTTTTAGGATATGGGTTTTTCTTCCTATTTAATATTTCTTGTGGCAATATATCTTTAAATGCTTCTCTTAATATGTATTTTTCTATGCCATCTTTATATTTGTATTCGAAGGGCATATTCCACAAGTATTCAATTAATTTTGTGTCTGCGAATGGCACTCTTGCTTCTATTGTAGCACCCATTGTCATTCTGTCTTTTCTGTCTAGTAATGTTGTCATAAAATGAGTCATATTTATATAAAATAATTTTTTATATTTATCTTTTCTATCTTTTAAACTTAACTCTCTAATTGTATTCATATATTCTTTTTTTATGATTTTGTGTATATTAATTTTTCTCCTAAGATTTTTATTTATTAGCTTTTGCCTGTAATCAATATTGTTAATCCAAGGAAATTCTTTTCTATTATTTAATTCTTTTTTATAAAACCATGGATAACCGCCAAATATTTCATCTGCACATTCACCACTTAATATTACCTTATATTTTTCGCTGATTTTTTCAGAAAACCATAGTAGGGAAGAGTCGATATCAATCATTCCTGGGTAATCTCTTAATTTAAGTGTTTTTATTAAATAATCCGCTACTTCATTTTGACTTATTGTCATATAAGTGTGTTTAGTATTAAATGCTTTTGACATTATTTCTATATATTTTTCATCTTGAGAAACTTGAAATGTGTTACTTTTGAAAAACTTGTCATTGCCCTCATAATCTATTGAATATGTGGAAAGAATATTTTTCTTATTAATGGCTACTATAGCACTTATTATACTTGAGTCTAAACCACCACTTAATAGAGTAGCAATGTCTACATCACTTTTCATTTGTCTTTTTATTGAATTTTCTAGTAAATTTCTTACTTTTTTTACTGCTTCATCAAACGAATCAGTGAATTCTTTGCTTTTTATATTCCAATATCTTTTGATTTTAATTTTCTTGTTTTTAAATATCATGTAGTGTGCTGGCCTTAGCTCTTTTATTCCTTTAAATATTCCATCTCCCATACATTTAGACGGACCTAAACTTATTATCCTAGCCAACTCTTTTTTGCCAAGTATCGGTTTAATTACACCACTTTTTAGTATGCTTTTTATTGAAGAAGAGAAAATAAAATTATGTTTGTAATATGTATAGTATAATGGTTTTACTCCAAATCTATCTCTTGCTAAAAATACGCTTTTATTTTTGCTGTTATATATAGCAAATGCAAATATTCCTTCTAATTTTTCTAATATTTTTTCTTTATAACATGCATAACCGATTAAAATTACTTCTGTATCACAATTTGTTTTGAATTTGTATCCTTGATTTTCAAGTTCTTGTTTTAAAGTATCAGCATTATATATTTCGCCATTATATACAATTGTGTATTCCTTATATTTCATGGGTTGATTGCCATTTTCTAAATCTATAATAGCTAGTCTTTTATGACCTAGTAAAATGTTATCTTCAAAATAATATCCTGTATTATCTTTACCCCTATAACTCATTAAATCTAACATTTCTTTGAAATTGTTTTGGACGTTTTTTAAATTTTTTTTAGAATTTATCCATCCAAGTATTGCACACATATAATCACCATATTATTATATGATTTTTTTTAAAATAAGTAACCACTATTAAAAGTATTAATATAATAAAAGTGGTGATAAATTATGAAGATTCTGATAATTGGTAAAGACGAAAGATATGCTTTTTTAAAAGATGAATTATCAAAAAAATATAGCGTTGATTTAATTTGTGATGAAAAGAGTGTATACGATGCTAGTTTAGATAAGAAAAAATACAATATATTGATACTTCCTATGAGTGGAATTAATAATGATAGTCAAATAGATCTTGATGGAAAGGTTAGTATAACTTCTACATATTTTTCTGATTTTAATGAAAAATTAATTGTATATACTGGATTAATAAGCAATAGGTTATTAGAGCTTGTGGGCGATAGAAAGGTAGTTAGTTTTCTTAAAGATGACTATGTTAATAGAGCAAATAATGAAATAACTGCTGATGGTATAATAGATGAAATAAAAAGAAAATCTAAAGGTGTTAAAAATGTTTGTATTTTGGGATATGGAAATATTGCAAAATTGTTGGAAAATAAATTAAATGAATATAATGTGGTTTTTGGAATAAAAGATTTATCAGATTTTGAAAAACTAGGTAATAGATGTTTTTTTACTTCTGATATTGATATGATGAAAAAAGTCTTTAGTGAAAGTGATTATATTATAAATACTGTACCAGAAAATATTATATTGCCTTATTGTCTAGAAGAGTGTAGTGCTCCTATACTTGACATAGCGTCATATCCATATGGTTTAAATCAAATACATAAGGAAAGCTATCCTAATTATAGAATTTATTCAAAAATCCCAGCTAAGTATGCACCTATGCGTGCAAGTAAAATATTATTAAAGAAAATACAAAAGGAGATTGGTGAAAATAAATGAAAGTTGGTTTTGGAATAACTGGTTCATTTTGCACATTAGAGAAATCTTTGCAAAATTTGATTGAGTTAGTCGAACTTGGGTATGATGTTTATCCAATAGTTACTAAGAATGTATATTTTTTAGATACTAGATTTGGAAAGGCAAATGAATTTGTTGAAAAAATTCAAAAAATTACCGGGCATGAGGTAGTACATGATATTGTGGAGGCTGAAAAATTTGGACCTAAAAATAAACTTGATGTAATGGTTGTTTTACCTGCAACTGGAAACTTTATTGCAAAAATGGCTTGTGGTATAACTGATAACCCTGTTAATTTAGCGGTTAAGGCAACTCTTAGAAACCAAAGCCCAATAGTCCTTGCTATATCTACAAATGATGCTTTAAGTGCAAATGGCAAGAATATAATGGAATTGTTGAATAGAAAGAATGTATATTTTGTTCCATTTGGGCAAGATAATTATAAAGAAAAACCTAATTCATTAATATCTCATTATGATTTACTTGTTCCTACAATAGAAGAGGCATTAGGTTCAAAACAAATACAGCCGGTTATAAAAGAATATGTCAAGAAAAAATAGATTACTTTGAATCTATTTTTCTTTTGAAACTGTGATTTGCAAATTTTATAAACAAATTCTGTGTCATTGGCTTTATAGTAGTACTTAGTTCTACGTAATTATTTTTTAGTATGTTTTCTTTAAATTTGTTTGCTTTTTTTATAAAATCATTGCTTAATATTCTATATATTTTATTTTTATTATATTTTCCAATAATTTCTCCAGAACCAATTTTAAAACTTCCTTTATAATTCCAATTGTTTTCTAAACAGAAGTTTTTGACTATTTCAACAGAAATATCATTTTGTTTTGGTTCTAGAAATCCACAGTTAGTAATGATGTATATATTTTTCCTTTTTATATTTTTTCTTTTTAATGTTTCAAATAACTCTATTACTTTATATGGTGGTGAATCTATATAAAGAGGCATTGATAGTACTAATGTATCTGTATTTTCAATTTTATTTAATATGTTTTCTTCAATATATAAATTCAAAATTTCATCCTCACTTATTTTCTTTAATATATTATATGAGTTGCCTTTTGATAGTTTCGGACTGCAATTTACATATAGATATTTCATATTATTTTTTCTATTTCTCTTATGTTATTAAAAAAATCAATTTTTTCTATAGTAGCATTATAGTTTATGGCATTATTATATATTAATTTTTTAGCTATTTGTTTGCTTCTTTCTGTTATGTTACCATAAAAATATACTGACATTGTTAATTTGTTTTTTCTCCTTATTTTGTGATGAATATTTTTACTTCTCATTTCAAAATAAGGTTCTACATAAGATAAGCTCCTTTCTAAAATTTTTTTGACTTTTGAACTATATGAACCACATGTGCACTTACTTATTATTATTAGTTCATCACATGATAGGAACAACTTTCCTAAGTCTTTAACCTCATCACTTTGACAACATTCTAATGGAGTTTTAAACCAACATTTAAAACAACCAATACAGTGATACTTACTTTCTGTTAAAACGATATCGTTACTGCTTGTTTTTAAATTTTTTGAATCATGTATAATTATTTTCATACTTAATTATATTAAAACTCAAAAAAAACTTTACTTTTTTTTATAAATGTGCTATTATATTGTAATACATAAAAAAGGGGGATTTTTATGGGGGACATGTTTGAATATATTGATGAGGTTAATCGCTCTAATATAATCACTAATTATATGGTTGATGATAATGTTATTAGAATTAAAACTGCTGATAATAAAGAAATTGTTATAAATAAAAGTGATAGTTATATTGAATTGTTAAATGGAATTATTAGTACTCAACAGAAGTATCAAAGTATTGAAAAGAAGAAAGATATTATTTTAAATGAGAATTTTAATAAAAAGGCAAGAATTGTTATGTCAATAATTATGTTTATGTCTATATCAATGTTACTTCTTGCACCTAATTTTATTTCTAGTTTATTTGTGCTTGTTTCCCTTATTTTATTAGCATCTAGTTGGGTTACACATCTTAATAATCGTAAAGAATTAAAAAAAATAGATTCTATTTTGAATAACAAAAAAACAGTTATTATTGGAAATGAGTATGTATTGCATGATATTAAGGAAAAAGTTCAGAATAAATCTGAGCAGAAAGAAGAAGTTTTATATTTGGATGATGAATTGTAGAAAAGTTTTTACTTTTCTTTTTTTATGTTTTGTTTTAAATAAAATATATGATACAATTGATTAGAGGTTAGATAATATGAATGATGAAATAATAAAAGAGATAAGTAATGATTTGAGTATAAAACAACAACAAACAAAAGCTGTTTTAGAGCTTTTGTCTGATGGAAATACTATACCATTTATTGCTAGGTATAGAAAAGAAGCAACAGGTTCATTAGATGAAGAACAAATCAGAAAAATAAGCGAAGTTTATGAATATCAAGTAAACCTTTTAAAAAGAAAGGAGGATGTAATACGTTTAATTGACGAAAAACAACTACTTACTGATGAACTTAGGGAAAAAATTATGAATGCATCTAAATTAGTTGAAGTTGAAGATTTATATAGACCTTATAAGGAAAAGAAAAAAACAAAGGCTACTGAGGCAATAAAAAATGGTTTAGAGGGACTCGCTAAAATCATTATGTCTTTTCCAACTAATGGTTCAATAGAACAAATAGCAGGTAAATATATAAATGATAATGTTAAAAATATTGAAGATGCTGTTACGGGGGCTAAATACATAATAGCTGAATGGATAAGTGATAATGCGTCATACCGAAAAACTATAAGAATTAATTGCTATAATAATGGAATTATAGAATCTAAAATAAAAAAGAATGCAGATGATCCTAATAAAACATACGAAATGTATTATTCTTATCAAGAACCACTTAAACAAATTAAACCCCATAGAGTTCTTGCACTTAATAGGGGAGAAAAAGAAAATATTTTAAGCGTTTCGATTATTGCCAATAAAGAAAAAGATATAGAATTTTTAAAAAATAAATTAATAAAAAACTTCGATTCATTTGTGTGTGATATCATAATATCCGCTATTGAGGATAGCTACAAAAGACTTATATTTCCTAGTATAGAAAGAGAAATTAGAAGTGAATTAAGCGAAAAAGCCGAAGATGTTGCTATTGATAACTTCGGAGTTAATCTAGAAAAATTATTGTTGCAACCTCCAATGAAGGAAAAGAACGTTCTTGGATTTGATCCGGCATTTAGAACAGGATGCAAACTTGCTGTTCTTGATAAGACTGGTAAACCATTAGCAATTGAGGTTATATATCCTCATGAACCTAAAAATGAATTTGAAAAAAGCAAACAAAAGGTACTGAAACTTATTGATAAATATGATATCAATATAATTGCTATCGGTAATGGAACTGCAAGTAGAGAAAGCGAAAAATTTATAGCTGACGTAATAAAAGATTCTAAGAAGAAAGTTGAATATATAATTGTATCTGAGGCTGGTGCAAGTGTTTATTCTGCTTCTAAATTAGCTATTGAAGAGTTTCCAGATTTAACTGTTGAAAAGAGAAGCGCAATAAGTATTGGCAGACGTCTTCAAGATCCACTTAGCGAGCTTGTTAAGATTGATCCAGAAAGTATTGGCGTTGGCCTTTATCAACATGATGTTTCTGATAAAAAATTGTCTGAATCACTTGACTTTGTTGTTTCTAAAGCTGTAAATCAAGTTGGGGTTAATATTAATACTGCAAGTCCAGCATTATTAAAATATGTTTCTGGTATTACTAAGAAAAATATAGATAAGTTACTAGACTATAGAAATACAAATGGTAAGATATTGTCTAGAAATGAAATTAAAAAAGCAAAGCTTTTAAACGATAAGACATTTGAGCAAGCTATTGGATTTCTTAGAATTGTTGATGGAAGTAATCCTTTGGATTGTACTTCTATACATCCAGAAAGCTATGATACAACTGAAAGGTTATTAAGCGACATAAATGTTCCTATGAATTCTATTGGAAAAGAAGAATTAGTTCAAAAACTAGATTCCATTAATATCCTTGATGAAGCTCAAAAATTAAATGTTGATCATTATACATTGGAAGATATAATAGAAAATTTGAAAAAACCTAATAGGGATCCTAGAGATGATATGCCAAAGCCATTATTAAAGAGTGATATACTTAAGATTGAGGATTTAAAAAAAGGAATGAAACTTCAGGGAACTGTCAGAAACGTAGTTGATTTCGGCGTATTTATTGATATAGGTCTTCACGATGATGGTCTTGCACATATTTCTAAATTAACTAATAAATATATAAAACATCCTAGTGAAGTTGTTAGTGTTGGTGATATTGTCGATTGCTATGTGTATGATATTAATTTGGAAAAACAGAAGGTTTCACTTTCTTTAATCGAAGAAAAATAACGGAGGAATTTATGATAAGAGATATATTAAAAGGAATTATAATTGGAATAGCTAATGTTATTCCAGGTGTAAGTGGTGGTACACTTGCTGTATCTATGGGAATTTATGACAAAATTATTGGGTCTATAACTAATATGTTTAAGAATTTTAAATCTAGCGTTAAAACATTATTTCCATATGCAATTGGAATGGCACTTGGAATAATTGTATTTTCTTTTGTAATCACATTTTTATTTGAAAAGTTCCCAATACCAACTAATTTTATGTTTGTGGGTTTGATACTTGGTGGATTACCTATAATAATTAATAGAATAAAGGGAAATAAATTGAATATTGTTCATGCTTTACTATTTTTAGCATTTGCTGCTTTGGTTGTGTTTATGGGAATCGCAAAAACTTCAACCGGTGCGGATGTTGTTATAAAATTAAATGCTGTTGAGGTTATTAAACTTTTTACAATTGGTATAGTTGCAGCTGCTACTATGGTTATACCAGGCGTTAGTGGTTCTATGATGTTAACTTTGCTTGGATATTATCATCCTATAACATCTAATATTACTAGTTTTATTAAAGCACTTACTGCATTTGATATGAATGGCATTTTAAATTCAATAGGAATTTTACTTCCATTTGGGATAGGTGCTGTTGTTGGAATTATAGTTATTGCTAAAATAATTGAGTTTTTGCTAAAAAAGTGTCCATCATATGTTTTTGCTAGTATACTTGGACTAATAGTTGCTTCTCCATTTGCAATACTTTGCCAAGCGGATTTTACAGCAGTTACGATTCCTACACTTATGATTTCTGCTGTTACTCTAGCTATTGGCACTATAGTTGCACTTAAGTTGGGAAAAGAATAATTAGAAATGAAGTGATAAAATGAGTGTTATCAAAATAATGGATAATGATTTATCCAATAAGATAGCGGCCGGAGAGGTAGTTCAGAGTTTGGTTTCTGTTGTTAAGGAACTTGTAGAAAATAGTATAGATGCTAAAAGCACAGAGATTAAAGTGGAGCTTAGAGAATCCGGTTTTAAAGAAATAAAAGTAACTGATAATGGATGTGGTATGGATAAAGAAGATGCAAAACTTTGTTTTATGCCGCATGCCTCTAGTAAACTAACTGATGAACGAGAGCTTTATCATATAATGACTTTAGGTTTTAGAGGTGAAGCATTGCCATCTATTGCATCTGTATCTGAGATTACTTTAGTTACTTGTAATGGAATTGAAAGCACTTTGATTCGTATTAAGGGCGGATCTATTTTGGAAGAGAGTGTTGGTGATTATAGAAACGGGACATCTGTTTCTGTTAAAAGTATATTTTATAATACTCCTGCCAGGTTAAAACACTTGAGTTCTTTATATAGTGAACTTGCAAATATTTGCGAGTATGTAAATAAAATAGCACTTTCATATTCAAATATAAGGTTTACTCTGATTAACGATGATAAAGAATTATTTAAAACTGATGGTAGTGGTAACATACTTAAAGTTATAAATAACATATATGGATTATCCGTTACTAAAAAAATGGTTGAGATTAAAGCTGAAAATGATGATTATAGTATTTTTGGCTATATTACATATCCTGAAGTTACTAGGTCTACAAGGACTCATATTACAACACTCGTTAATAATAGAGTTGTAAAAAATCAAGAAATAAATAGGTGTATAAATGATAGTTATCATACTTTTAAACCAGATGACAAATATCCTATAGTTGTACTTAAAATAGATGTTGATCCTACTCTTATTGATATAAACATTCACCCAACAAAAGCAGATATAAAATTTTCTAAAATAGATACGTTGAAGGAACTTATAAATAAAACAATTAAAGCTGCGTTGTATAAAATAAATTTGATTCCTGAAGCACCTAGTAAAGTAGATGAAATTACTGAAAATTTGAATAGCATAGAATTTTCTCCGATAATAAACGGTGAAGACTTTTTTGCAGCTGAGCCGTCTAAACCTTTAAATGAAAAAACTATGCCAAAATTAGATTTGGATGATCTTAATGATTTTGATGAACAATCTGCCAAAACAGTGGAGGTTCCTCCACTTTACCCAATAGGTGTTGTTCATGGAACATATATAATATGTGAAAATGACTTAGGAATGTATATGATAGACCAACATGCTGCAAAGGAAAGAGTTAATTACGAATTATATGTAGAAAAGTTAAATAGTGGTGCTGATAGCAGAATAGGGCTTCTTGTTCCAATAACTATTGAATTATCAAATAATGAGTTTTTTATTTTACAAAAAAATATTAATATACTTAATAATATAGGTATTACTATTGAGGAGTTTGGCATTAATACATTTAGAATAACTGAGCATCCAACATGGCTCAAGGATGCTGATAAAACTATACCCATAATAATAGATGAGATTATAAACAAAGAAAAAGACTTTGAGTTGAAAAAATTTAATGATCATTTAGCTGCTACTATGGCGTGTAAAGCTTCAATTAAAGGAAATACATATATAAGTATGGATGAGGCTAAGAGTTTAATTGAAGAGCTTAGAAAATGTAAAAATGCGTACACTTGTCCTCATGGAAGACCAACTATAATTCATTATAGTATATATGAACTTGAGAAAATGTTTAAACGAGCTAATTAGGAGGTTTTATGAATATACGATATCAAAAAACGAATTTGTATTTGCATTGTAATGATAAAACTGTTTTGATTTTATGCGATACGTTGCAATCAATTGATTCTTTGACTTCTAGATGTTATACAAAGCGTGAACTTTTAAAGAATATTTTGACAAATGGTGTTATTTCTGATTATCATTTGAAAATTTGTTTATCAAACATATTTGATGATTTACAGGATGCTTATCTATTAGATGATGAATGTGAAACTTTTGAATTTTATTTGACTACGCGTAATACTATGAATAATGTATCTTCTGATATAGTTTTGCCTGTTTTATATGGTTCTGGAAAAATAACACCCGAAAAAATATTTGCAAAAGTTACTCAGAATGAAATATTTGTTGGAAATATTTTGAAATTATATTCTAAACAATATGAAAGCGATAACAATAATTCTGTTCAAATAGTTGATATTCAGCGAATTCAAGCCTCTTTATTAAAAGAAAATTGGATAAATGAACTTCCATTTTATGAAGAACTACAAAGGAATGTTGATTCTAAGATAATGCTTTCCCAAGATTCATATAAATATTATTTAAAATTGCGCCAAACAGCAAATGATTTTAATAAAAGAAATTCTATGTTATCTTTTCTCATCAAATCGCTATGTAATAAGTCCTATTACAAGTCTCGTAGTTTATATTTAGTGGCACAATTATGTAATGGTGAACTATCAAAATTTAATAGCAATATTATTAGTTCACAAATTGCTGAAGAAGATTTATTTATTACTAATATATATAAGAAGTGAGAATGAGATGTGTGAATCAAAGAATTTGCTGAAAAAGTATTTAGATTCAATAATGTACCAAAAAAAATATTCTACTTATACTGTAGAAAACTACGAAAGAGATTTGAATGATTATTTAGAATTTTTATCTTTCAATAATATAGAGTACGGCTCAATACAATATCATGACATTCAACAATATATGTCTTTTTTGTATGATAAAAAATATAAGAAAACCTCAATTAATAGAAAACTTAGTGCAATAAGAGGATTTTATTCATATTTGTGCGAAGAAAATTTAATTAAGTCAAATCCCTTTGATAATGTATCTTCTCTAAAAAAGGATAGAAAATTGCCAAATTATTTATATACTAATGAAATAGAAAAAATGTTAAATGTAGAAGAGACTGATACAGCAATTAATGTAAGGAATGAACTTATAATTGAACTTTTATACTCTACAGGGGTTCGTGTTAGCGAACTTGTTAATATTAAAATGTCTGATATAAATATAGATGCAAAAACAATTAAAATACTTGGTAAGGGTCATAAAGAAAGAATAGTGTTATATGGGGATTATGCCGCTGAAAAAATTGATAAATATATTTCTTTTAGTAGAATACAACTTTTAGGAAATAAAAAGAGTGAGTATTTATTTTTGAATAGTAGAGGTGGAGCATTAACTGATAGGAGTGTTAGAAACATAATTAATTTGGTTGCTTCTAAATCCAGAGTTAATTCACATGTAACCCCTCATACATTGAGACATACCTTTGCAACTCATTTATTGAATGAGGGTGCAGATTTACTTACTGTTAAAGAACTTCTTGGACATAAAAATTTGAGTACGACTAGTATATATACTCATTTATCTAAAGAGCATTTAAGAAATGTGTATTTAAGTTCACATCCGAGATCTCAAAATAATGTAAACCAAAGAAAACATATATGATAATATATGTTTTTTATATGTTATAATTTATTAGTAAAGTAGTAGGAAGGAGAATATATGGCAAAATATGTTTATGCCTTTGATGAAGGCGACAAATCTATGAAAGATTTACTTGGGGGTAAGGGTGCAAATTTGGCTGAAATGACTAAAATAGGGCTTCTTGTTCCTAGTGGTTTTACTGTTACAACAGAGGCTTGCGTTGATTATTACAATAGCAATAAAACTATTTCAGAAGAAATTGTTAACCAGATATACACTAACGTAGAAATGCTTGAAAAAAAATCTGGAAAGTCTTTTGGCAATCCAAATAATCCACTTTTAGTTTCTGTTAGAAGTGGTGCTAGAGTTTCAATGCCTGGAATGATGGACACTGTATTGAATTTGGGAATTAACGATGAAGTTGTAGAGGGCCTTGCTAAAAAAACAAATAATGTTAGATTTGCTTATGATTCATATAGAAGATTCATTCAAATGTTTGCAGATGTTGTAAAGGGTTATCCTAAGGAATCGTTTGAAAAATATTTTGATAGAATAAAGGAAGAAAAAAATATAAGTGATGATTTAGAACTTACTGGCGATGACATGAAGGAAATAACTCAGAGATTTAAATCAAACTATTTTGAACTTTCTGGCGAGCAATTTCCTCAAGAACCTAAAACTCAACTTATTGAAGCTGTTCAAGCTGTATTCAGATCTTGGATGAATGATAGGGCAATTACTTACAGAAAGCTAAATAATATTCCTGAAGAATGGGGAACTGCTGTAAATGTTCAAGAAATGGTGTATGGTAATAGTGGTGAAAATTCTGGAACTGGTGTTGCCTTTACTAGGAACCCAGCTACTGGAGAAAATAAGCTATATGGTGAATACTTAATTAATGCTCAAGGTGAGGATGTTGTTGCTGGTATAAGAACTCCAAAGCCAATTGAAACTCTTAAAGAAATTATGCCTGATATATACGAACAATTTTCAAATATAGCTAAAAAACTAGAGGAACATTATAAAGATATGCAAGATATGGAGTTTACTATTGAAGATGGAAAACTATATATGTTACAAACAAGAAATGGTAAAAGAACTGCTAGAGCTGCTATAAAGATTGCAGTTGATTTAGTACAAGAAAAAAGGATTACAAAAGAAGAGGCTTTACTTAGAATAGAACCAAATCAACTAGATCAATTATTACATCCTACTTTTGATAATGATAAATTAATGTCGTCAACTGTAATAGCAAAAGGATTGGCTGCTTCACCTGGGGCTGCTACTGGAAAATTGTGCTTTAGTGCCGAAGATGCTGTAAAGTTACATAATTCCGGTGAAAAGAACTTGATATTAGTAAGAACTGAAACTTCTCCTGAAGATATAGAAGGTATGAATGTTGTTGATGGCGTACTTACAGTTAGAGGCGGCATGACTTCACATGCAGCTGTTGTTGCACGCGGAATGGGAACATGCTGTATATGTGGTTGTGGTGAAATAATGGTAGATGAAGTAAAAAAGACATTAACTACTTTAAAAGGTACAGTCTATAAGGGAATGGATTATCTTTCATTAGATGGAAGTACAGGAAATGTCTATGGTGAAAAAATAGATACTGTTGATCCTGAAATAAGCGGCGAGTTTGAAACTCTTATGAATTGGGCTGATGAAATTAGAAGACTTGAAGTAAGAACTAATGCTGATACGCCTAGAGATGCTATTCAAGCATATAAATTTGGCGCTCAAGGTATTGGATTATGTAGAACTGAGCATATGTTTTTTGAAGAGAACAGAATTTTTGCTATGAGAAAAATGATAGTTGCTGAAAATTTAGAACAGCGAAAAATTGCACTTTCTAAAATATTGCCTATGCAAAGAGAAGATTTTGAAGGGTTGTTTAGAGCAATGAATGGACTTCCTGTTACAGTTAGATACCTTGATCCACCACTTCATGAATTTTTACCTCATACTGATGAAGAAATAAAAGAGTTAGCTAGTTCAATTGGAATCTCTTTTGAAAAATTAAAAGAAAGAGTAGAGTCTTTAAAAGAATTTAATCCTATGATGGGACACAGAGGCTGCAGGCTTGATGTTACTTATCCAGAAATAGCAGTAATGCAAACAACTGCGATTATTGAGGCTGCTCTTAATGTTAAAAACGAGGGCATTCCAGTAAAACCAGAAATAATGATACCTCTTATTGGCGATTTAAGGGAATTGAAATATGTTAAATCAATAGTTGTAGAAACCGCAGAAAATATATTTGCAAAGAAAAATGATAGAATTGATTATCATATAGGTACTATGATAGAAGTACCTAGAGCTGCAATTTTAGCTGATGAAATTGCTAGCGAGGCTGAGTTTTTCTCTTTCGGTACAAACGATTTAACTCAATTATCATATGGTTTTTCTAGGGATGATTCTGGTAAATTCTTAAAAGATTATTATAAAAAGAAAATATTTAGCTTTGATCCTTTTGCAAAAATTGATCAACATGGTATTGGAAAACTAATGGAAATAGCAATTGAAAAAGGGAAAAACACTAGACCAAATATCGAACTTGGAATATGCGGCGAACATGCTGGAGAACCCGAAAGTATATGTTATTGTGATAAAATAGGATTAACTTATGTTTCTTGTTCTCCATTTAGAGTTCCAACAGCTAGATTAGCTGCTGCACAAGCATCAATTCGCTCTAAGGAATCTAAATAAACATACGTAAAGGCTGGGTAAAACCAGCTTTTTTTGTGTTCGGAAAATAGAAGTTTTTACGAATACTCGGATTTTCCAAAAATATGGTAAAATAAATATATAAGTTAAATTCTCACTTTATGTCCTCTACATAAAAGCAATATAAATATATAATTTATTCCAGAAAGGAGAAATTTTATGAATCAAGAAAAGATTGGTAAGTTTATTGCAAAGTGTCGAAAAGATAAAAATATTACTCAAGAACAACTTGCAGAAAAATTAGGTGTATCTAATAGAAGTGTAAGTAGATGGGAAAATGGTAATACTATGCCTGATTATTCTATCTTAAAAGAACTATGCAATATATTAGATATTGATGTTAATGAGTTTTTAAGTGGAGAGAAAATCCAAAAGAATGAAATAGAAACACATAGTATTGAAAATCTAGATTTGATTCTAAAAGAATATTATAAGATGAAAAAACTAAGAAATATATTTAAGTTTATTTCAATTATAGTTGGAATAATTGCTATTGGTTTAATAATTGCATTTAGTTGCATATTTATATTTATGGGTGGATTAAATAAAAATACAATAATAACTGATACAAGTAAATATCAAGAAGTTATTGGAGTTAATGCAAACAAAGAGTATAAAGATAAATGGGGAATGTCAGAAGAAATATTTCCGACATCAGTTGAAGGATTAAATGTTAAAGATTTTAAAATGATTTATTTAGATGCATGGGATAAACAATATTTATCATATTTAGTTGTTGATTATTCAGAAGATGAATATTACAAAGAAGTTGAAAGATTAAATAAATATGGTATTCAAGATTATATTGGTTATTATGGTGTAACTGGATTTACTAATTATAAATTATTAGCAATGGAATCAGATTCATATCAAGGGTTTGTATATGCAATAACTGATGGTAATAGTAGAATAATATATGTTGAAATGATATTCTGTAATTACTTTATGGATATCAAATATAATGATTATATACCTCATAAGTATTTACCAGATGGATTTGATGCAACTGAAAGCAATGATTATAGAAATGAAATGTTAAAATAAGTGATTGGAAAAATTTTTATGAACACAAATATATGGTATAATGAGTTTAAATAAGAAGTTTAGTAAAAGTAGAGTTTTGTTTTCCAGACTCGGATGAGGCACAAGCTACTATATAAAAATTAGTAATAGTTGATATAATTAAATTAACTAAGATATTGATGTCTTAGTTTTTTTGTGTTATAATTTGGAAAATTGAAGGTGAGTAAGTATATGAAACAAGAAATAAAAGCGTTAAAATATGAAAAGTTTAAAGTAATCATTCATCCATTACTGATAGGAATGATGACGCAAAAAACTACTGGTAGGTTGGTAGTTGAAGGTGAAATTCCATCTGATAATAATTATTTGATTGTAGCTAATCATTATTGCATTGAAGATATTCCTACGTTAGCGCAAGCAGTGAAAAAACATTTTTATTTACTTGTTAGTGATGAGGATCAAGGAACAATTGATGGTTTAGGATTAGAATTAAATGGGGTTCAATGGGTAAAAAGAACGGATAAAATTAGTAGAGAACAGGCATATTCAAATATTATAGAAATACTTAAAAGTGGCAAAAATTTTGCAATGTATCCGGAAGCTACTTGGAATTTATCTCCTAATCAATTAATGATGCCAATGAATCATGGTTGCATTAGAATATCATTAGAATCTGGAAAACCTATTATACCTGTTGTTACATATTTTTCAAATAAAAGAAGGTACACAAAAATAGGGAGCCCTTTTAAACCTACAGAGAATTTAATTGAATCTATTGAAGAACTAAGAAGTATGATGGCAACAATGTATTATGAATTAATGACAAAACACTATGCATGGCAATATAGTGAAAAAAATCCTAATGTTTTTTGCGATATAGTAGATGGTAAACCATACTATTATGAAAAAAGAAGCTCTTTAAAAGAAAAAAACTGGGATGATGATATAAAATCAAGATATTCTGCATACAAAAGGGCTAAAGATGACATGAGCGGGGTAAGAGAATTTGAATCACAGTTTATTTTTCTTCCAAAAAATGAATCCCATCAATATTTTCAAGAGTTTAATTCAAAAATTTACATAGATTGCAGTGGAAATACAATTGTACAAAGAGTTTCCTCAGAAAGTAATGGCTATCAAGGAATTACATTTGGTGAAGAAACACCTAAGGATAGTTTTGGCTATGGATATAATGAACTGGTATTAACGAAAAAAATAAAAAGATAGGGTGGATATATATGAACTTGATTTTACCAATTTTCTCATTATTTTTACTTGTATTACTTCAATCAGTTTTTTACAGCAAGAGAAGAGTTGAAAGTTCTGAAACGGGTATTTATAAATATTTGATGCTTATCAGTAATTTTAATATAGTTTTTAATATAATAGGGATATACATTGGATATAATTCTGGAAATATGCCTGTTTTAAAGTTTTTAAATCACTTAGATTTACCATTGTATTATTGGTGGGCGTCACTTTTGTTTCTATATTTTATATCTATTGATTTGAGAAATAAAAAAAAGCTATCACGAGTAAAAAAAATAGTATTCTGTATAAACATATTATTTACTATATTGACTGTTTTTTTACCATTCAAAGTTGTTGCTTCTTCTACTGAGGGTTACGCTATTGGATTATGTGTAAACTTTGTTTATTCAATATGTGCGGTATATATATTATTGAGTCTAATTGAATCAGTAAGAATAACTTTAAAAGGTTATACTAAAAAAGCCGTCCCTATGTTTGCGTTGATATGTCTTGGTATTATAGCTGCTATTACTCAAAAAAATATTCCCAATCTTATAGTTATTCCAAGCATCATTGTATATATTGAACTTATTATGTTTTTTACAATAGAAAATCCTGATTTAAAAATACTTGAAGAATATAATAAAAATAAAGAGTTAGTAGAAACCAGTTTAGAGGAAAAATCTAATATTCTTTTTAAAATCACAGAGGATGTCAGGACTCCTGTTAAGAAAATTAGGTTATATAGCGAAAATGCCTTGCAATCGGAAAAATTAGAAGATGCAAAAGATAATATTTCTAAAATATCACAAATATCAAGTTATTTGATATCTAATATTGATGATGTTTTGAGTATTTCTCAAATAGATAAAAAGAATATAAAAGTATATGAAACATCGTATGATATATATAATTTGTTTAGCCAAATAATATATATAGTAAAAAGCAAATTGGATAAATCAGTAATTTTTAATTATAGTATAAGTAATACTATTCCTCCTAAATTAAACGGAGATTCTTCAAAGTTGAAACAAATATTATGTTCATTAATAACTAACAATAGTAAAGAAAATAATACAGTAGATTTAGATATATCGTATATAATAAAAAATGATGTATGTAGATTAATAATAACATTAACTAATTCTAAACTAAATATGTCATTAGATGAAATTAATAAAATATTAAGTAGTAATGTAGAGATGGATGATGAAAAATTAGCAGATTTAGAAAATATTTATATTGATTATTATATGATAAAAAAAATGCTTGATTTATTAAATGGAACATTTTTAATAAAAAATGATGAATATGGGACTACTTTTACAGTAATATTAAATCAGTTAATTGAAAAAAATGATAGCAAGAATTCTGCTTTTAAATTAGCTAAAGAAATTTCCAATAAGAAAAAAATTTTATTGTTAGATGATAATTATAAAGAGTTATCTAATATATCAAGTGAACTAAAGAAAAATAACTTTGAAGTTTCATCCGTAATGTATGCTGAAGATGCTATCGATAAGTTGATTAGTGGAGAAGAATATAATATATTTTTAATTGATGATGAAATGATAGGGATTAATGCAGTAAGTTTGATTAAAAAAATAGATGAATTAAAATTGAATAATTTGGTAAGTGTTGTTATGCTTGATAAAAGCAAAGAATCTATAAAAAATCATTATGTTGATGATTATTCATTTGCAGATTATCTATTAAAAGATGAATATAAAGAGGAAATAAAAAGATTGAAGGAAAAATATAAATAGTAAAAACAATAAATATATATGTAATATATTTGGATTAAAAAAATCGAAAATAAACAATACATTAAAAACTAAGATAGAAGTATCTTGTTTTTTTGTTTTATTATTGTTGATAATATAATAAGAAAATAGATAACTTGATTTTTGCATATTAATTAGGAGGATAAAAATTTTTCTTTTTGTGTTAAAATAAATATGTGTATTAAAGATAAATGCAATTTGCTAAAATATTATTTATAAGTTACAGTGGGATTATTTTATAACATATTAAATTATTTATGTGGTATTATTTTCTGTATGAAGAGTGGTGAGACATAACTATGAATGAATTTAAAGAAAATATTTTTTATAAAACTTATCCTAGAATAGATTTACATGGGATGACTAGTGATATTGCTGAAGTTTTTATAAATGATTTTATCTCGGAAAATTTAAAATTAGGAAACGAGTATATTATAATTATTCATGGTATTGGTAAAGGTATATTATCAAAAAAAACTGAATATATTTTAAAGCAAAATAAAAATGTAATTTACTATAGGAAAGATTATTTTAATTTGGGAATTACATTAGTTAAATTAAATGTTGACAAATGTCACAAAATGTGATATTATATCTTAACATCAAAGAAAAAGACAAAATGTATACAAAAAAATGTCATAAAAATTATTGACATATCATAATAGTTGTGATACTATATACAGCAATTAAAAAAGGGGGTTTTAATATGTATACAGAAAGCACTAATGGAGGATTACTTAAGAGTATAATTCTTAAAATATTATTTGTAGCGTTATTTATATTCTTATTATTATGGTTATATCCAAGGCAAAATACAAAACCATTTTATGATGCAATATTTAATAACAATATAAACCAAATGAAAGAGGTAGCTGAAGATTATTATACAGTTCAAAGATTACCTCAAGAAGTTGGTGAAGTTTCAAAATTAACATTGCAAGAAATGTTAGATATGAAATTATTATTACCATTCACTGATAAAAATGGTGAATATTGTGATAATCAAAAATCATTTGTTCAAGTAACTAAGCTAGAAAATGATGAATATGAATTAAAAGTTACTTTGAGTTGTAATGAAAAAACAGATTATATCGTTGAGTATTTAGGATGTCATGACTTATGCGTTGATGGCAAATGTGAACAAGTTGTTGAAACTTTAGAGTATAAATTTGTTCGTGAATTATTCAAAGGTAGAAAATTATCAACAGTTGATTTATATAAATATGAATATACAAAACAAGAAAAAGAAGCTTATGAGATTAACAAACAAGTAACTTATTATAAAGGTAAGAAAAAAGCAACAGAAGATGTTTACAGTTATGAATATCAAAAACCAGAGAATTATGTAGTAACGACTACATATTATAAAGGTAAGAAAAAATTAAACGAAGATGTTTACAGTTATGAATATCAAAAATTAGAAAATTATAATGTGACAACTACATATTATAAAGGTAAGAAAAAATTAAGCGAAGATGTTTACAGTTATGAATATCAGAAGAATGTTTCAGTAGAGACAGTTGTTTATGATACATACTATAAAGGTAGAAAACTTGTTCAAGATTATATTTACGAATACAAAAAGGTAATATCAGGAACTAAAACTTGTAAAGCTTACTATAATCAATCTACTGTACCAAGTGGAGCTGTTGGTGTAGAATCAAGAACAACTTATACACAGGTTTTTGACGGATATACTTATGGTCCTTGGACTACAACTAGCACTTATACTTCATCATCACCATGTTCAGGATCAGGTTCTGATACTAGCAGAGTTTCAGGCGGAGGTTATAGTGTAACAACTGGTAAATGTGGCTCTGGTTCTAAAAAATGTCCTGGTTCATCAATAACTTATACATGTAGCGTACAATCTCGTTCAAAAACTCCAAAATATAAACAAGTTCCTATTACAGTTTATAGTTACAGTATTTGTAGTACATCTCCTGATTCAGTAGAAACTAAATGGGCTAAAACTAATCCAGGTAGTGGATGGACTGCAACTGGAAATAGCAAAGTATCAGGTTCTTCATATGAATATACAGGTTGGGTAAAAACTTTACCAGCAGGATATACTTTATATGATACAAAAACTGTATCTAGAACAGTAGTTACTACTGAAACTAAAACACAATGGTCAACAGAAGATTTAACAAAACAAGGATGGACAAAAACAGGAAAATCTAAGTTAATATCAGCTGGACAATGGGATTATACTGATTGGGTAGAAAAATTACCAGCAGGATATACTCAAATTGATAAAAAAGAAGTAACCACTGTTAAACAAAAAATAGTAACACAATGGTCAACAGAAGACTTAACAAAACAAGGATGGACAAAAACAGGAAAATCTAAGTTAATATCAGCTGGACAATGGGATTATACTGATTGGGTAGAAAAATTACCAGCAGGATATACTCAAATTGATAAAAAAGAAGTAACCACTGTTAAACAAAAAATAGTAACACAATGGTCAACAGAAGACTTAACAAAACAAGGATGGACAAAAACAGGAAAATCTAAGTTAATATCAGCTGGACAATATGTATACACTGATTGGGTAGAAAAATTACCAGCAGGATATACTCAAACTGATAAAAAGACAGTTACTATAAAAGATGTAGCTTATAAAACAGTTACTAAAAAAGAATGGTCAACAGAAGACTTAACAAAACAAGGATGGACAAAAACAGGTAAAAAAGAAAAGGTAGGTACAACTGAAAGCTATGTATACACTGATTGGGTAGAAAAATTACCAGCAGGATATACTCAAACTGATAAAAAGACAGAAGTAAAATGGTCAACATCAAAAACACTTTCAGGTTGGACTTTCACAAATGAATCAAGAATTAAAGAAGATTAATTAATCTTCTTTTTCTTTTTAAATAAAAGTTGACAAAATGCAAAAAATATGTTATTATAAGATAACTTAAAAATATTGGATACAATAGTTGTTTAAGTTATGGGGGTTGAAATTATGAAAAATGGTTATAAATTTGAATTTGAAGATGAAGCTAAATTTAGAAAAGAAGAACGCGCTATAAGAAAATATAATATGTTGGCTTTTAGAACTTTGACTTTGGAGTATTATCCTCAATTAAGAGATGGCAATTTTTTAGGTCAGATTGTTTCTAAGAACCAAAAGAAACATACAGTATCATACGAGTTAAAATTACCTACTGATACATTGTTTTCTAAAGTTCACGGTGATATAACTGTTCATTATACAGTAAGAACTGATGAGAATGTTTTAACATTTGAAAAAATAACACCTGAGGAATTGTTGGAGGAAGGACATAAGTCAGAACTTGATACATACAAAGGTGTGATGATATCTAAAACTCATAAAGATAAAGATATGTTTAAAATAAACTTGTTAAATATGTTGAATAGATAGGAATATTCCTATCTATTTTTTTGAAAAAAATATCAAAATTTGTTGTTTTATGTTAGATGTCGTGTTATAATCTTTATTGTAGTAAAGAAGGGAGGGATATTGATGATATCAGTTCCAGTTAAAGATGGAAATTTTGATTTAGCTTATAAAAAGTTTACTCAAAAAGTCGCTAAAAGTGGACTCCCTTCAGAGTTAAGAAAAAAAGAACATTATGATAAACCAGGAGTAAGAAGAAGAAACGCTAAAAAAGAGGCTATTAAAAATAGCAGAAGAAACAGAAGAAGAGAGCAATATTAAGCTCTTTTTTGATATAGGAGGAATTATGTTAGAAAGATTAGATAATGAAATAAAAGAAGCATTGAAGGCTGGTAACAAAGAATTATTAACTACTTTGAGAATGCTTAAAGGTGAGGTAAAATTAAATAGTATAAACTCAAAAAAAGAAATAACTGATGAAGATATAGTTACAGTTGCAACAAAACAAATTAAAAATTTAAAGGGTAGCATAGAAGAATTCCAAAAGGGTAATAGAACTGATCTTATTGATAAGGCTAATGCTGAAATTAGTATTTTGCAAAAATATTTACCAGAACAATTATCTGAAGAAGAAATCGATAAAATAATTAATGAGGCTTTTGAAAAAATTAATCCTACATCACAAAAGGATATGGGAAAAATTATGGCTGAAATAATGCCTAAGATTAAGGGAAGAACTGATATGTCTATTATTAATTCTAAAATAAAATCAAAGTTAAATAACTAGGAACATAAATCCTAGTTTTTTTAATATAATTAATTGGGTGGTAGCAATAAAAACAAATGTTAAGAAATTTTTGATGATAGATGAAAATTTGATTAAAATTACTTTAACCCCTAAAAATTTACATATTATAAATTATGATGAAATAAAAAGCTTTGAAGATAATAAAATAGTTGTTACATATGATAATAAGAAAGTAATTGTAAAGGGTAATAACTTGACAACTAAAAAATTATTAGATCATGAAATTTTGATTGAAGGTGTTATTGTATCTATAGAATTAGGCTAAGGTGATGCTATGAAAAGCAATGTAGTATTAAGGGTAAGCGGTTATAATATAAACCGTTTTTTAAGAAGAATAATTAAAAACAATATAAATATTTTTGATTTGTCCCATATTTCAAATAAAGAAATTAATATTACTGTTTCTACATCTAATTTAGAAAAAATTGATAAAATTAAGGGGACGTACGAAATACAAATAATTAAATATGTGGGCAAACAAAAGATAAAGAAGGATATTAAAAAAAATTTAATATTAATTTTTTCTCTTATATTTAGTTTATTAGTTATATTAACTATGTCTAATTTTATATTTGATATTAAAATATATCATAATAATAGTGAACTAAAAAAGCAAATATTAACTGAGTTAAGTTATAATGGAATAAAACCGGGTAGTTTTAGAAAAACTTTTGATGAGATTTCAAGTATAAAGCAGTTTATACTTAATAAATATAAAGATAGCATTGAATGGCTTGAAATAACGAGAGTAGGTACAACATATAAGGTTTTAGTAGAAGAACGTGTTATAAATAAAGAACGAGATATTAAATCACCTCAAAATATAATTGCTTCTAAATCTGGCATAATAAAGAAAATATATGCTAAATCTGGTGTTATTGTAAAAAATGTTGATGATTATGTTTCAAGTGGCGAGGTTATTGTGTCTGGTAATGTATATTTGAATGAAAATCTTAAATCTGTAGTACATGCGGATGCAAAGGTATATGCTGAAACTTGGTATACAGTTAAGCTAAACTTTCCGTTATATTATCGTGAAGAAAATTATACAGGAAATATTAAAACTGTTTTTAATTTGAGAGTTTTTAATAATGATTTTAATTTATTTAACTTTTCAAAATTCAAAAATTATAATTCAAAGGATTTAATATTATATAAAAATTCAATACTACCTATAAGCTTTATGATTCAAAAACAGAAAGAAGTTAACTTGATTGAAAATATTTATAATAAAGAGAGCGCTACAAATGCTGGAATTATATACGCTACAAAAAAAGTACAGGATACGTTAAATGAAGAAGAGTATATTATCAGTAAAAAAGTTTTGAAAAATGTCGAAAAACATAGTACAATATATATGGAAATATTTTTTAAGGTATATGAAGATATAACTTCTTCAGAAAATATTTCTCCATTGGAGGAAAATATATGATAAAGGAATCAATTATAAAAGCTTTTTCTAGACTTTATCCTACGGTTTTAATATTGATAGTTATTATATGTAGTATTAGACTAGCGTGGCTTATAAAGAATAATCAAAAAATAGTTTTATATAGAGAGTTAATATCTTTGGAATTTATATTATACCTTTTATTCTTGTATAATATAGTTACTTATCAAGATGTTTATTCTATTACTGGTACTAGTAATTATACTCCGTTTAGAGAAATTTTAAGGTATAAATTTGGTAGTGAGTTATTTTTTAAAAATGTCATAGGTAATATAGTGATATTTATGCCATATGGATATTTTGTCTCATATTATTTAAAACCAAAAAGAGTCGGACTTGTTTGTGTTTTAACTTTGATAGCGTCTGTTACTATAGAACTTACTCAGTTATCTATAGGTAGGGTTTTTGATATTGATGATATCTTACTTAATCTTCTTGGCGGTGTACTTGGATGCATAGTTTATATAGCACTTTGTGCACTTAAAAATTTTATTCCATCGTTTTTTTATAAAGATATTTGCCTTAGCATTTATGTTGTCTTAATTACTGCACTATTATGTTTTTATTTTTATAGTATAGGTATAAGATTATGGTAAAGTATGAAATTTTTAATCAGACTGATTCTGATATAAAAGAAATAAAATCTATTAAAAAGGCAATTAATTGTGCAGTGAAATATGAAAAATTAAAAGATGGAATATTTAATATAATTATTGTAGATAATGAATACATACATTATCTTAACAAAAATTATAGGAATATAGATAGACCAACTGATGTTATTACATTTGCTTTGGAAGACGATGATAAAGCGATTACATATAAATATAGAGTACTTGGTGATATATATATATCCCTTGATAAAGCTGTTGAGCAAAGCAAAGATTATGGTCATTCATTGGAAAGAGAAATATGTTTTTTAGCTGTTCATGGTTTTCTTCACTTGCTAAAATATGATCATATGACTAAGGAAGATGAGAAAGTTATGTTTGCAAAACAGGAGGAGATTTTAAATGAAGCTAAAATCACAAGACAAAGTAATTAAACCTAGGGGTTTTAAGAGATTTATTAATAGTTTTAAGTATTCATTTGAAGGATTAGTATATGCGTATAGAAATGAGCAAAGTTTGTTTATACATGTATGTATGACAATTTTGGTAATAATTTTAGGATTATTATTGAAACTTGAAAGATATGAATGGTTATTTTTATTTATTATAATTGGCTTAATTCTATCTACTGAACTTATGAATACTGCTATTGAAACTACAATCGATTTAATGTGTAAAGAATTTAATGTAAAAGCTAAAATAGCAAAAGACACAGCATCTGCTAGTGTGTTTGTTTTGGCAATTATCGCTGTTGTCGGTGGTATATATATATTTTTACCAAAAATTTTAGCTTTACTATAAGGAGGAAGTTATGAAATCTGGATTTGTTAGTATAATTGGTAGACCAAATGTTGGAAAAAGTACTCTTCTTAATAGTATAATTGGCAAAAAACTTGCTATAACTTCTGATAAAGCCCAAACGACAAGAAATAATATTCAGGGTATTTATACTAATGAAAATGTACAGATAGTTTTTGTTGATACTCCTGGTATACACAAGCCAAAACAAAAACTTGGTAAATATTTAAATAGAATGGCCTATTATTCGATAGATGATCTTGATATTATATTATTTTTGGTTGATGCTAGTGAGAAATTAGGGTCAGGGGACAAGTTTGTTATTGATAGGTTAAAAGATACAGACAAACCTGTTATTCTTGTGCTTAATAAAATAGATAAGCTTACTAAAGATGAAATTTTAGTTAAAATATGTGAATATAAAGATTTATATAATTTTAAGGAGATTGTTCCTCTTTCGGCTCTTAAAAATGATAATGTTTCAAGACTTTTAGAAGTATTAGAAAAATATTTGCCTGATAATATACAGTATTACGATAAAGAAACTTATACAAATACACCTCCAAGTTTTGTAATAAGTGAAATTATCAGGGAAAAAGTTTTGAATCTTACAGATGAGGAAGTTCCACATTCAACTACTTGTATTGTAGAAAAATTTGAGGAAAAACAAAATGTTATTTGCATAAATGCATGTATTATAGTAGATAGAGATTCATTAAAAAAAATTATAATTGGTAAGCAAGGTTCTATGATTAAACAAATAGGTATGCAAGCAAGAAAAGATATAGAAAAAATGTATGATAAACAGATCTATTTGGAGTTATTTGTTAAGACTATTAAAAATTGGCGAGATAGGGAAAAATATTTACAAGAATTAGGTTTTACTGATTTTGAATAAAAAAATAAAAATCATCACATATAATATATAGAGAGGATGATTTTTATGGACAAAGAAATACTATGGTTATTATTTAAAAATACAGGCAAGATTGAATATTATTTAAAGTATAAGGCTATAGGGAAGGAAAAGTAATATAAAGTATGATAGAAGAAGTAGAGGGTTTTATTATTAATGAACAAAATTATGGCGAAACTAGTAAAATAATTAACGTCTTTACTAAAAAATACGGAATTATTTCTTTGATGACTAAGGGTGCAAAAAAAATAAAAAGTCCATTTTTTAATAAGGTTAATAAATTTACGTTTGGAGTATTTAACTTGCAATATAAAAAAAATAAAATCTCTACTTTGATATCGGTAGATGTTATAGATTACTTTAAAAATATAAAACGGGATATAGAAAAAATAACATATGCTTCTATTATTTCTGAACTTGTCAATCAAATATGCAAAACAGATGTTAATGAAAAGATATATGATATATATAAAACTACTATGATGAAGATTAATGAAGGTTTTACTGGTCTTGGCATGACTGATATATTTAAACTTAGAATGTTGCCTTTTTTAGGGGTTGAATTGAATCTAGATTCTTGTAGTGTTTGCGGTTCTAAAAAAGACATAATAACTTTATCTTGTTCTAGTGGTGGATATATTTGCAAAAATTGTTACAATAATGAAAAGATTATAAGTGAAAGCGCAATTAAACTTATTAGAGCTTTTAATTACTTGGATATATCAAATATTTCTAAATTTGATGTTTCAGATACTATTTTATTGGAGATAGCGCAATTTATAGATGAGTATTATGAATTATATACAGGTATATACTTAAAGAGCAATAAATTGCTAGGAATATTGGAAAAAATAAATTAAAAAGAGCTTATTGCTCTTTTTTTGCACTTTTAATTCTATCGTTGTAAAGTTTTAAACTTTGTTCATATTTGTTTGTAAGCTTTGGTATATAGTATTTTCTACTTTTTAAATTTTCTGGCAAGTACTGCTGTTCAACATATCCATATTTATAATCGTGTGGATATTTATATCCAATATATGGATCTTTTAAATAGCTAGGCATATCACCTATATTTCCGTTTTCTATGTCAGCTATTGCTTTATCTATGGCAAGGTAGGCTGAATTAGATTTAGGGGAAAGCGCTAGTTCAATAACTATGTTTGCTAAAATTATTTTTGCTTCTGGCATTCCTAACCTTTCACATGCATTAATTGCAGCCATTACTTTTGGCCCCATACTAGGATTAGCTAAACCAATATCTTCGTATGCTATTACCGTCATTCTTCTAAAAATACTATCGAAATCATCTGCTAGTATTAATCTTCCTAAATAATGAAGTGCTGCGTCTGGATCGCTACCCCTTATTGATTTTTGAAAACCACTTAGTATATTATAATAATTGTCTCCATCTTTATCTTCAAAATGTACTGGCTTGTTATTTATGCTTTTTACTGTTTCTAAAGTTATTTTTTTATCTGATGTATAGTAACTCACTTCTAATAAACTATATGCTGCTCTTAAATCACCACTTGATAACTTTGCAATGTATTTAATAGCATTTTCATCTATATCAATATTTTCTAAAACTGTGCATGCTTTATTAAGTGCTTGTTCTATGTCTTGTGTATCTAATAATTTTAGTTCGAATATTTGGCATCTGCTTCTTATTGCTGGGTTTATTGAATGAAATGGATTTGCTGTAGTCATACCTATTAACGTTATTAAGCCGCTTTCTATATGTGGTAAGAGCAAATCTTGTTTGTCCTTATTTAACCTATGTATTTCATCCATTATTAAAATAATTCCATCATACATTTTAGCTTCGGCAACGACTATGTCAAAATCTTTTTTATTATTAATTGTTGCATTTAGTATTCTATATTTTAATCCTATATCGTTGGCGAGAGCCAGTGCTATGCTAGTTTTTCCAATCCCTGGTTTACCATATAATATCATGGATACTAAATGTTTATTTTTAACTAAATTTGTTAATACTTTGTTTTCACCAATAAGGTGCCTTTGACCAATTATATCATTTAATGATTTAGGCCTCATTTTAACTGCTAAGGTTTCCATAGTTAATCACCTATTTAATTTTAACATATAAATTGATAAATTTGAATATTTACGTTATAATTAAATAGGTGATAGTATGAATGATAAATGGCAGGAAATAATCACTGATAAGTATGCTAAAGAGTATATGCAGCATTTAAAAGTAGAAAAAGGTTACAGCAATAATACATATAATTCATATTGTAATGATTTACATAAATTTTTGTTGTTTGCTAAGAAAGATACTGTTTCTATTACAAGAGAAGATGTTGAAAAATATTTAAAATACTTATCTGATGCCAATTTGAATGAGCGTTCTATCTCACATTCAGTAACTGTTATGAGAGAATTTTACAAATTTTTAGAACTTCACAATGAAATTAGTGTATCACCAATGCAAAATATCAAATCTATAAAGCCTAGAATTTATTTACCAAATGTACTAACTGAACAAGAAGTAGATAAATTGCTTAATATTAAGCTTGAGACGGTTTATGATTATAGAAACAAAGCAATGTTGGAGCTTTTATACGCTACTGGCATTAGGGTTTCTGAACTTGTTTCTTTAACTTTACATAGTATAGATTTTGATGAAGCAATGCTAAAATGTACTGGTAAAGGAAATAAGGATAGGTATATACCATTAGAAGATTATTGTATTAAATACTTGAAGATATATATTGATTTATATCGTCCTTCCTTGCTAAAGGGGCCTGAAAATTATTACTTGTTTTTAAATAATCATGGTAAAAATATGTCTAGGAGTGGATTCTTTAAAATAATACAATCCATTGCAGACAAGCAGGGTATAAAAACTCATATTACTCCGCATACTTTAAGGCATACTTTTGCAACTCATTTGATAAATAATGGGGCTGATTTGAGAAGCGTACAAATGCTTCTAGGTCATGAGGATATATCAACTACTGGTATATATACACATTTAGCATTTGATAAAGAGAGAAAAGATTATGATAATTACCATCCAAGGGGAAAGAAAGGAAAATAAAAATGGGAATTTTTAAAGCATATGATATAAGAGGAATATATGGAAAGGATTTTGATGAAACATTAGCGTATAAATTAGGATATTTTTTACCTAAATTACTAAAAACAAATAAAGTTTTAGTTGGAAGGGACATAAGACTTTCTGGAAAATCATTACATGATAGTTTAGTTGCAGGCATAATAGATTCTGGTGCTGATGTATATGATTTGGAATTAGCAACTACACCATATGTATACTATGTAACTAGAGTATATAATTTTGATGCGTCTGTTCAAATAACGGCATCTCACAATAATAAAGAATATAATGGATTTAAAATTTCTACTACGGCTTCTATGCCAGTTGGCTATGATAATGGACTTAATAAACTTGAAGAAATGGTAAATAATGATGAGATTATTTTATCAAAAGAAAAGGGGAGGGTTATTGAATTTGATAAGCGTAATGAATACCTAATTTTTCAAAAGCAAAAACTATCTGATTATAGTTCATTAAATATAGGAATTGATTGCTCCAATGGTATGGCTAATTTATTTATAAAAGATTTGATACCGAATGCACTATATATAAATGATACAATGGATGGACATTTTCCAGGACATGAACCTAATCCGTTAAATACTAATAATCACATTCAATTAATCGATTTAATTTTAAAAAATAAACTTGATTTTGGAATTATGTTCGATGGAGATGCAGATAGGGTTGCATTTATTGATAATAATGGTAGATTTATATCTCCTGATTTAATGGTAGCATTGTTGGCAGAATATTATCTTGAGCAAGAAGGTAATCAAAACGTATTATACGATGTAAGAACAAGCAAATCTGTTACTGAGGATATAAAAAAACATGGAGGAATTCCTAATATATGGAAAGTTGGACATGCATTTGCAAAAAGAAAAATGAAAGAGCTTGATGCTGTCGTTGGTGGAGAACTTGCAGGACATTACTATTTTAGAGAATTTGGATACTGTGATAGTGCTATTTTGGCATGTATAATATTATTAAATATAATTTTGAAGTTGCAAAGTGAAGGAAAAACTATTGCTCAAAAGATAGATGAAATCACTTTATATGCAAATACTGGTGAACTTAATTTTGTTGTTGATGATAAAGATGGGTGTATAGCTGAAATAGAAAGTATTTTATCTAAAAAATATAATGTTATTACTAAGTATGATTTTGATGGTGTTAGATTAGAGTTTGAAGATTTTTGGCTAAGTCTTAGAAAATCAAATACTGAGCCTTATTTAAGACTTGTTTTAGAGGCTAATAGCAGGAAAATATTAGATGAAAAATTGAATGAAGTTATGGAAGTTGTTAATAAATACATTGTGAAATAGGGTGATGGTTTATGCAAGAAAAATATTTAGAATATAGAAAAAAATATCCTGTATTTTATTATGAATCTTATAATATAGATCAACAGGAAGATAAGGTAATTATATCATATCATTTTAAAATAGATGGTTTATCGGAGTTTTCACCTAAATGGAGCTTCAAATTGCCAGAAAATTCTAATTTTGATACTAAGGATGAAATTATTAACAATATTGTGTTTAATATAGGAATGGTTGAAGTAATAAGTTATCTTAAAGCAACGTGTTCTCCAAAATTAGTTGTAAAATGTGGTTATTTAAATAGTGATCAGATAACATTTTACAAAAAATTATATTTTAATGGCTTAGGAGAGTTCTTTTATAGAAATTCTATAGTGACAACAATAGATGATTTTTTAGAGATTGAGTCAACTTACAATAAACCTTTTTTATCACAAGAATTGAATAATTTGAATGGAAATTTGATATTAATTGGCGGTGGAAAGGATAGCTTAGTTTCTCTTGATTTATTAGGTAGCGATAAAACTAACAATAAGTGTTATATATTAAATCCTAGAGATTCTTGGGTTGAGGGTGTTATTTTATCCGGATATACTCAAAATGATATATTTTCAATGAAAAGGTTGATTGATCCTAATCTTATAGAATTAAATAAAAATGGTTATTTAAATGGACATACACCTCTTTCAGCGCTTTTGGCTGTTTCTAGTCTTTTACCTGCATATATTCTAAATAAAAAAAATATATGTGTTTCTAATGAATCGAGTGCCAATGAGCCAACGGTTAAAAACACTAAAATAAATCATCAATATTCAAAGAGTTTTGAATTTGAAACAGACTTTAGAAATTATTGCAAACAATTTATTTCACCTAGTTTTAATTATTTTAGTGTCTTAAGACCGTTAAGTGAGTATCAGATAGCTAAATATTTTTCAAAACTTGTGCATTTACACAATGTTTTCCATAGTTGTAATTTGGGCAGTAAAACTGATGTATGGTGTCACGAATGCCCTAAATGTTTATTTATATATCTTCTTTTGTCACCGTTTTTATCTCAACAAAAACTAAAAGAAATATTTGGCGTTAATATGTTGGAAGATGTTAAAAATCTTCCTGAGTTTGAGAAACTAATAGGCGTAACGGACGAAAAATCATTTGAATGTGTTGGATCTAGATCAGAAATTAATTTTGCTATTAAAAAAGCTATTGAGCAAATCCCAGAAGATGATTTACCAATTTTACTACAAACATATAAAGAAAAATATATGAAACTTGATAATAGTAATATTAATTTTGATGAATACTTTGATGGTAACAATTATGTTTCAGATGAAATCATCAAACTTTTAAAGGATAGGGTGATTGAAAATGATAATAGATAAATTAAAAGATAAGAAAATTGTTATTTTGGGTTTTGGAAGGGAAGGAAAATCCAGTTTATCTTATATTAGAAAATATTTACCAAATCAACTCATTGCAATAGCGGATGATAATATTGAAAATATTAAAATAGAAGATAAAAATGTTTGCAAGTGCTCTAAAAATTATATCAATGAACTTGATGAGTACGATATTATTTTAAAAAGCCCTGGTATACCTGTTAAAAATCATAAATATGACGCTGTTTTGGATAAAATTTCCTCACAAACAGATTTGTTTATAGAAGAGTATAGTAATCAAATTGTAGGTGTTACTGGTACAAAGGGAAAAAGCACAACATCTTCATTGATATATCACGTCTTGAAAAAAAGTGGTATAGATACAATACTTGCTGGAAATATTGGAATACCCGTTTTTGATATTATAGATGATATTCATAAAGATACTGTTATTATTCTGGAATTATCTTCACATCAATTAGAGTTTGTTCATGCTTCTCCTAGAATAGGATTGTTACTTAATATTTATGAAGAACACTTAGATCATTATGATTCTTTTGTTGACTATCAAAATTGTAAGAAAAATATATTCAGACATATGAATAAAGATGATTTACTTATATATAATATTGAAAATGATTATTTAAAGTATAGTGAAATTGAGCATATTAAAAGTATTAAAATTTCTAATAATCCCTTACTTAATTGCCCAGTATATGTTGCAGATAAAATTATACATTATAATGGAAAATTACTCGATTTAAACGGGAAAAATATTAAATTGCTTGGTGATCATAATTATTTAAATATACTTTTTGCGTATGTAGTTTCTAAGCAATTAGGCTTGAGCGATGTACAATTCATTTCAGCTTTAGAGGATTTTAATCCATTACCACATCGAATGGAATATATAGGACAATCTAAATCGGGAAATAAGTTTTATAACGATTCTATTTCTACTATTCCTGAGGCTACAATTAAAGCAATCGAAAGTATTGATAATATTAAAACAGTTATTATAGGGGGAATGGATAGGGGAATTAATTATAAAAAACTGATTAATTTTATACCTAATTCAAGTATAGAAAATGTAATTTTACTGCCCGATTCTGGGTTGAGAATAAAAAAAGATTTAGATAATGTACCTAATTCTAAAAAATTAATATTAGCTAGCAATATGGAAGAGGCTGTTAATATTGCTGATAAAATAACTAAAAATGGTGGAGTGTTATTATCTCCTGCAGCTGCTAGTTATGGTGTATATAAAAATTTTGAAGAGCGTGGTAATCACTTCAAAGAATGTTTTAATAAATTAAAATAAATTTTTAAACACTTATTAAATTATAGGTGTTTTTTTATTTTTCCCCCTACTTTAGATTTTTGGAATAGGGTAGAAGTAAGGTTAAGACATGATAAAGCTAATTCATTAATGTTATTATACTGTGATGTTAATAATAAAAATGATTTAGGATATTATGCAAAAGCAATATTAAGCAATTATTTAAACTTTATAGAGCCATCAAATGATTCGGATAAATCTAGATGGCCAATATCTAAGTTTTGGAATCAATTTTTAGGTTCAGTTGAACGATTAAAACTATCTAAACAAGATATATACTTATCTATAACAAATAAACGTAAGTGGCTAACGGAATGTACATCACGAAGTCAATTCGAAGTGTTTGTAGCGACTTTAAAAGATATTAGTATGGATAAATATACACTCGAATTCATGTACGATTTATTATTGGCAGGATTTGAGAAGTTTGAGAACTCAAAACGAGCTAATATACGTATAATAAATGAATATAGAATACAGAATGGATATAATCCAATAACCATAGAAGAATTAAAGAAAATAGCTGATGATTTAAGAGAAAACTATGTGGTTAAAGAAAAAACCAACCTGTTTTAAAAAATAACTGAACTTCCGATAATATATCTTATGTTGACTTCTTCAAATAATAAAATAAAAGAACTGAATTAAATTACAGTTCTAGATTGAATTTCAGCGATTCTTTGCAATACTTCTGCTGCGTTTTTTTCACTTATTTGTGTATATCCTAATTCTTTTAATGCTTGGATTTTAGCAGCATTTAATTCTTGAGTACGGCTCAATTTTTCCTCACGTTTATGTTCTATGTCTTGCACAAATCTTTTATGCGATTCAGCTATTTTAGATTTTGAGGCCCCTCCGTTAGTATATAATGTCATTGCTGAAAATAAAATTCCTTCAAAAATCAACTGTTGATCTTCATTGAATTTAAATTCGTTTGGATCTGTAAAACCTGTTGTTTTTGATACATATGCTAATATATATTTAAGTTCTTTTGAGTTATCCATTGATTGTAAAAAATGATATAAATAAGTGCATACGTTAAGTCCATCATCGTTGTCATCATCTAATAATTTTTCTTTTAAAATATATATTATATCAGTTAATATTTCTTGTTTTTCTTTTTTTAGTCCCTTAAGATCTACACATGAGTCTACATTAAATAATTTTCTACTTTCCATATCTAATTTTTTGTCCACAGAGGCTATATAATCGTTATCTATTTTGATGTTTTCCATTTCCTCAACAGACTTTATATTCAGTAAATCAAATAGCCTTTTTTTCTTATCTTTTGGCCATTTGTTAATATCGCCACTTTCTAAATAGTTGTATACCATTTGTCTAGATACACCAAGGTATTTTGACAATTTTACTTTTGAAATTCCTAAATTGTGGAGCAATTGTTCTAAATCCATCCTTCATCCTACCTCCTAATATAATAATATCACTTGTTAAATTACTATGTCAAGAGTTTACATATTAAAATATATAATTGTAATTATCTATAGTTTGACATGTAAGGAAGCATTATAAGTACAACAAATAGAATAATAAATAATATTATTATCCATATCATATTTCTTATATCTGTTTTATCTGGTTTCTCTATAAATTTTGTATTTTTAGGTTTTTGATTAATTTTTTTCCCTTTTTTGTTGATATATTCGACATTAGATTTTGAAACCCTTTTTTCTTCTTTCTCATTCATAATTTTACCTACCTTTATAAATACCATATTTTTTTATTATCTTTATATACTTCTTTTATTATTCCACCACCAATACATAGTTCGCCATCATATAATACACAAATTTGCCCTGGTGTTACTGCTTTTACATTATTATAATTTAATTTTATATAACCATTATCTAGATATTCTATATTTACGTCATATAATGGTGCTCTATACCTAAATTTTGCTTTGCATTTTAATGGTCTAGTATCACTTATAAAATTCATGTTTTCTAGTATTGTAGAGTCACTGTATAAGAAATTATTATCTTCACCTGGTGCTACATATAATATATTTTCGTTTATATTTTTCCCTACTATAAACATTTTATCACTATTTCCACCGAGATTCAAACCTTTTCGTTGACCTATTGTATAGTACATTAGCCCTGAGTGCTCTCCTACTACATCTCCGTTTTCTATATTAATAATTTTACCTTTGTTAACAGGAAAATAATTTTTTAAGAATTCTTTGAAATTTCTTTCACCTATGAAACATATACCTGTTGAATCTTTTTTTGCCGCGGTTATTAATCCATAATCGCTTGCTATTTTTCTAACTTCTGTTTTTTCTAAATTTCCAAGTGGAAATAATACGTGATCTAGTTGTTTACTTGATAGCATTGATAAAAAGTATGTTTGGTCTTTATTTGCATCTTTTGCCATATATAGATTATTATCTTTTGTATTTGCATAATGCCCTGTTGCTACATAATTGGCCCCTAACTTTTTTGCTTCTTTTATAAAATAATCAAATTTAATGTATTTGTTGCACATTACATCTGGATTTGGCGTTCTACCTGCTTTTAGCTCGTTTAAAAAGTAGGTAAATACATAATCCCAATATTCTTTTACAAAGTCTACTCGGTGAAGTGGTATTCCAATTTTTTTACATACTTCTATAGCATCATTATAATCTTTTTCTTGTGGACATATGTCAAGTTCTAACTCTTCCTTCTTTTTCCCCAAAAAATCATTATTTAATGAGCTATCCCAGTTTCTCATAAAAAGGCCTATTACTTCGTATCCTTCATTTTTTAATAAAATGGCTGCTACTGATGAATCCACTCCACCTGACATACCAACTACTACTTTTCCTTTTGACATGTAAAAACAACTCCTTTTTTGAAAATTTCTACTTTTAATTATATCATATATTAAAATAAAGAATGAAGCTTTATTCATTCTTTATAATAAAAATGTAAATATTTTTAATATATATGGAGATAAGAACGTTTCCATTAGACTTGATAATGTCATTATTATAAGACTTATAAGTAATAATTTATAATATTTTCCTATCCATATTTTAAAATCCATTTGTTTTTTTGATATTAAGCTTTTTAAAAAATTGACTGATATATTAAAACTTATTAATGAAAGAATAAACAAAGTTATTATATTAATTATTTGATGTGGAAGTAAGTAACCTATAGAAAGCAATATTCCTTTTAGATTGTAGACTGATATAATTCCACCAATACTAAAGCCAAATATAAAGCTTTTGATGAATACAAATAGAATAATTAACGGAATTCCAATTATGGAAATACCTAATATCCATATTGCAAGTACGCTGCCTATATTTGTGAATAAACTATTTTTTAAGGTCGCTACTATATCTTGATTTTGATTCGTTTTTATGTTAGTGAAGAAATTTGTTATTTGTGTTGAAACTAATTCTTTATCAGACTTGTCCAAGATTGTTATGAATAAAGAACCAAATATTATTCCTAAAATTACCATAAATATAAAAAATATAAAGGTGCCTTTTTTTTCAGCAAATATTATTTTTAGTCTTTGACTTATTTTTTTCATCTTATCACCTAGTTAAATATATTTACTTAATTGATGAAATATGCTTTTATTTTGTTTATTTTTAATATATAATTATCTTGGTGATATTATGAATAAGAAAACAAATAGATTAGTTGGTATAATTATGCTAGTTATTATGAGCCTTTCAATAGTTTTATCAATTTTGGCTTATTTTATTTAAAATAATTTTATAAAAGAAGGTAAATACCTTCTTTTTTTAATTTTCTGCTTCTTCCAACATATTAGTTATAAATATACCGTATCCTTTAGAGGGATTATCTACTACTACGTGTGTTACAGCTCCAATTATCATATCATTTTGTATTATTGGTGAACCACTCATACCCTGTACAACTCCACCTGTTCTATTTAATAATTTTTCGTCTGTTATTTCAAAAACAATATTTTTAGTTTCTTGATTAGAGTTTGAGTTTATTTTTGTTATTTTAATATTAAATTCTTCTACATTATTACCATCTAATGCTGTTAATATTTTGGCATCTCCTACTTTTATTTCATCTTTTGATGCTACTTTAAGTGCTTTCTTGTCAGGAAGTTTTGATGTATATGTACCAAATACTCCTCTATTTGTATTTTCTGTTACTGTTCCATAAGTATTGCTTGAGAAAAACTTTGCATTTTTTTCTCCAGGAACTCCTCTTTCTGTTTTTACTATTCCAGTAATTGATGCCTCAAATATTTTGCCATTTTTTACTTCGAGTTTTAAACCTGTTGATTTTTCAGTAATTTCGTGGCCTAGTATTCCATATATTTTTGTTTCTGGATCTATAAATGTTAATGTTCCTAAACCTGTAATACTATCTTTTACATATAATCCGGTTTTATATACATTATCTTCGCCAATTATTAGTTTAAGTGTCGTTTCATATTCTTTGCCGTTTCTTTCGTATTTTATGTTTATTTTATCTTTTGCTGATGAAATTAAACTTACCATTTCGGATATCGTGCTAATTTCTTTGCCATTAATTGCTTTAATTGTATCTCCTATCTTTAATCCTGCACTATTACCAGCATTTTTGCCGTTTACTTCATAAAAGCCAACAATTAGTATCCCTTTAGAATTTAAACTAATGCCAACAGCTTCTCCACCTGGAATTATATACGATGAATAAGCTAAAGATGTTTGTGGAATAATACATAATGAAATTAACAAAATGGCCAGAAATTTTTTAATTTTTTTAAATTCCATATACTCTCCTTTCTATTGATTGGGCTCATTATTATTATTTACTTAATTATTTTTATTATCATAGCAAAAAAATGCCAGTTGGCATTTTATGTTGTTTTATTGCTTAATTATTGGTTTTGATCTACATTAAAATCTTTAATTCCATTTTCTGTTACAATTTTTGCTACTTTTTCTTCAATGTTTGTTAGCTCTTCATCGCAAGATTTTACTAAGTTCATTGCAAGTGTGTATTTATCAATTGATTCATTTAATGGGACATTACCATTTTCTAGTTCTTTTACTATTGATTCTAGTTCTAATATTTTTTCTTCAAAAGTTTTATTTTCCATGTTTTTCCTCCAATATATCAGTAACTTCGGCAGTTATGCTTCCATCGCTTACGTTAATAGTTATAATATCTTTTGTTTTAACCATATTTATTGATGTAATAATTTTTTTATTTAATTTTGTAATAGTGTAACCTCTTTTTAGTGTTTCTATTGGATTTAATATTGTACACTTATCAATTAATGAGTTTAATTTATTCCTAGAACGTTCATATATAATATTTGGGTTTTGTATTATATATGAGTTTTTGATATTAAATAATTTTATTTTGTTTGTTTCTAGTATATTTGTTATTATTTTATTTAAATTATCAGATAGTAAATCAAGTTTTTGCATATGTATTTCATATAAACCATTTGGATCATTTAAAATTTTTGTATTTGATAAATTTATTAATTCTTTTCTTTTGTTTTTAACCAAATTCGTAATGAAATTGTTTAATCTTATTTTTACTTGATTTAAATAGTTTAACATATCAGTTAGATTTGGAACAACTAATTCAGCGGCAGCAGTCGGTGTTGCTGCTCTTAAATCAGCTACGAAATCTGAAATAGCGAAATCAATTTCATGACCAACCGCACTTACTACAGGTATTTTGCAATTATATATTGTTCGTGCAACTATTTCTTCGCTAAAGGGGAATAAATCTTCAAATGATCCTCCACCTCTACCTACAATCAATACATCTAAGTTATAATTTTGTGCCTTTTCTATTTGAGCCGCTATGTTTTTTGCAGCATCATTGCCTTGAACTAAAGATGGAAATAAGAATACTTCTGCAATAGGGAATCTTCTTTTTATTGTTGTTAGAATATCTCTTATTGCTGCACCTGTTGGTGCTGTTACAACACCTATTCTTCTAGAAATTCTTGGTATTCTCTTTTTCTTTTCTTTTGAAAAAAGCCCTTCTTGTTCCAATTTCTTTTTTAAATTTTCAAATGCAATGTATAAATTTCCTATTCCATCTTCTAACATTTCTGTTATATATATTTGATAATCACCTGTTGATTCATATACGCTTATTTTTCCTCTAACTAGAACATTCATTCCTTCAGAAGGATTGAACATTAATTTTGCTGCGCTGCTTTTAAACATTATTGCTTTTATTCTACTTTGATCGTCTTTTAATGAAAAGTATAAATGTCCACTAGAATGTGCTTTGAAATTTGATATTTCCCCTTTTAAATATACATTTTGTAGTACAGGGTTACTATCTATTTCATCTTTTAAATATCTAGTTAACTCGATTACTGATATATAATTATTCTGCATTTTTGTCTAACCTTGCATTATAAATCTTGTCTAGTACACTATTTATCATTTTCCTTACGTTATCATCTGAAAACTTTTTTGATAAATCAATTGCTTCATTTATACAAACAATATCTGGTGTGTCAGTAAAGTTTAATTCGTATATTCCAAGACGTAATATTGCTTGATCTGTTTTCCCTAATCGCTCTATATCCCAATCTGTTAAATATTTATTAGCTAAACTATCTATTTCATTTATGTTTTCTAACACTCCGTGTACTGTATTTTTTATAAAATCATTATCAATTTCTACTAGTTCACTGATAACATTATCTATATTATATGGCATCTTAGTTTTTTCATACAATGATATTTGGTAAAGAGCTGTCATTATTACTTCTCTTTGTTCACTTCTGTTTAATTTTTTCATATAAATCACCTACTCTAAATTTTAACATAATACGCGTAAAAAATCATTATTATAAACTATTTTTTATCAATTTTTTCTTTTAATCTGTATAACATATTTAAAGCTTCAATAGGAGTGGTTGTCATTAAATTTAATTTTCCTATTTCCTCTTCTATTTCACTTTCTTTGTAAACTATTTTTTCTACAACGTTGCCTATTGGAGTTGTATCACTTGCATTGTTTTCGTAATGATTTAGGATTACATCTGCTCTATTTATAACTTTACTTGGCAATTTGGCAAGCTTTGCCACATATATTCCATAGCTTTTATCTACTGCTCCATCTTTTATTTTATGTAAAAATATTATTTCACCATTATTTTCTTCGGCACTAACATGAACATTTTTCAAATTTTTAAGTTCATTCTCGAGTGAAGTCAATTCATGATAGTGAGTTGAAAATATTGTTTTGCATCCTATTTCATTGTGAATGTATTCAAGTATTGATTGCGCCAATGCCATTCCATCATATGTTGCTGTTCCTCTTCCTAATTCATCAAATAAAATAAGACTGTTTTTTGTAGCGTTAGAAATTGCGTTGTTTGCTTCACTCATTTCTACCATAAATGTTGATTCGCCATTTACTAAGTCATCGCTAGCTCCTATTCTTGTATATATACCGTCAAATATTGGTAAATAAGCCTCTTTACAAGGTACAAAACATCCTATTTGAGCCATTATACTAATTATTGCCATCATTCTCATATATGTACTTTTTCCGGCCATATTAGGGCCTGTTATTAACAATATAGAAGTGTCTTTATCCATTATAATATCGTTATCAATAAATGGTTTATTTAAAACTCTTTCAACAACAGGGTGACGTCCACCAATAATTTTGATGTAATTTTCGTCTGTTATTATAGGTCTTACGTAATTATATTCTTCACTTATGCATGCAAAAGTAGATAGTACATCAATATCTGCTATTATTTTTGAGTTTATTTGCAATTCATGAATATATTTTTTTACATTATCCCTTATTGAAATAAATAAGTCATATTCCATGTTTATTATTTTTTCTTCAGCACCCAATATTAAAGCTTCCTTTTCTTTTAATATTGGTGTAACATATCTCTCACCAGTTGCTATTGTTTGTTTTCTTTCGTATCCGAATTCTTCTTTTACTAACCCAATGCTTCCTTTTGGAACTTCTATGTAGTATCCAAAAACTTTGTTGTATCCAACTTTTAAGTTTTTAATACCTGTTCTTGCCTTTTCTTCCAATTCTAATGAGGCAATAAAATCTTTTCCACCAACTCTTATTTTCTTTAGATCATCTAGTTCTTTTGAGTATCCTTCTTTTATTAGCCCACCTTCCCTAAGTGTTATTGGTGGGTTCTCATTTATTCCCTTTTCTAATAAGTCATATACCTCTTGTAATAATGATAAGTTCTGATTGTAATTAATTTCTTTCAAAATATCATTTATTGATGGAAAAACTTTTATGGAATTTTTTAATTGTAGTAAATCCCTTGCATTAGCATTACCATAGCTTATTTTTCCGCATAATCTTTCAATATCGTATACTTCATATAAAAGTTCTCTTAATTCTTCTCTTTTAATAAACTCAAATATAAGTTTTTCTACTATATTATATCTATATTCTATTTTATCTTTTTCAACTAGTGGGTATTGAATATAATTTTTAAGGCATCTTGCACCTAAAGCTGTCTTAGTTTTATCTAATAACCACATAAGGCTAAATTCTTTTGTGTTTAATCTTATGTTGGATGTTAACTCTAAATTTTTTTTAGTGTTATAATCCATGTGCATATACTTTTCGTAGTTTTTAATTTCTACTTGTTGCATATGCGTTAAACTTCTTTTACTATTATTATCTAGGTAACAAAGTAAATGCTTTATTCCTTCTACAAATCTCATATCATTTATATTTGAATAAAGGCTAGCGTATTGTTCTATTGTTTCGATCTTGTCACTTATATAAACACATATATTGAATTCTTGCTTTAATTTATTTGTTATCCATTTATCAAAACCACTTAATACGATTACTTCTTTCAAGCCTAAATTTAAGATTTCTTTTATTAGTGTTTCCTTCGAATTAATTACTGATGTTACATACATTTTACCAGTTGTTATATCAGCATAGCTTATTATGTAACTATCACTCGTTGATATAACGCTACCTATGTAATTAGAATCACTTTCTTGAAATGAATCTGTATTCATTGTTGTTCCTTTAGAAACAATTTCTAATACTTCTCTTTTTACTATTCCTTTTGCTTTTGGATCAGATACTTGCTCACATACTGCTACTCTATAGCCTCTTTCTATGAGTTTATCTATATATATACTGCCTGCATGAAATGGAACACCACACATCGGGATTCTTTCATCTAGAGACGCATTTTTTCCAGTTAGTGTTAGTTCTAATTCATGAGAAACTGTAATAGCGTCTTCAAAAAACATTTCATAAAAGTCCCCAAGTCTAAAAAATAAAATTATATCTTCATAATTATCCTTAATTTCTAAGTATTGCTTCATCATTGGTGATACTTTCGTACGATCTACATCTTTTCTTTCCATAACTTCACCTACTAAAACACAATAATTATAACATATTTTGGCAATGAATTATCATTATTTAGGCTTAAATTAATTATAATTAATAGAGATGATAAAATGAATAAAAAGATTTATAACTACTTTATTATAATAATATTACTACTTATTTGCTTTGAAATGTTAACAAATGCTAATGTAATCATAGTTGCTGTACAAAATGCTTATAATATATGGGCTTATAGTGTGTTTCCATCACTTTTTCCATTTTTTGTAATATCTAGCATATTGATTGGACTTAATTTTCCAAGGGTTATTGGAGAAATTGCTAAACCACTTATGAATAAGCTATTTAGGCTTAAGAGTGATACTGTATTCATATTTTTGATGAGTTTATTATCAGGAAGTCCTAGCAATGCAAAATATACTCGGGAACTTTATTTAAATGGAAGCATTTCTTTAGATGATGCTAATAAAATATTAATGTTTACTCATTTTTCAAGTCCTTTATTTATACTTGGAACGATAACTTCTTTTCTAGATGATAAAAGAGTTGGTGTATTTATCTTGATTATTCATTATTTATCTAATGTATTGATTGGATTGGCTATAAGAAATACCAATTCAGTAAGTACTGAGGAAAGAAAAACTTCCTTAAAAAAAGTATTATATGAGGTAAGTAATACTACTGATGATATAAGTTCTATTGTCACCAAGTCTATTTTTAATTCTATAAACACAATAATAATGATTCTTGGTGTTATTAGCATTTCTACTGTTATTATTACTATTATAAATAATAATTTTACTTTTAATAAGTTAACTGAATGCATTATTAGTGGACTAATTGAAATGACTAATGGTCTTAGAGTTCTTGGAACATTAGATATTTCACTCAAACTAAAAACCACCATAGCTATATTTTTTATATCCTTTGGTGGTTTATCAGTACACTTGCAAGTTATATCTATTATTAACGATACTAAAATTAAATATAAATCATTCTTTCTTGCTAGGATTATTCATGCATGTGTTTCTACAATTCTTTCTTATTTGTTATTTGATTATTTTATCTAATTGTGTATGGATTATCACTTGTACCAGTACCTGAAACATATATTGCAGTTGGTAATATTTCTACTACTGGCTTGATAGCAGCACTATAAGTATTATTTCCTACTACTCCATTGGTTGTCTTACCCTTAGTGCTGTCAGTTTTATCAAGTATCCAGAATTCGTCTGTTCCAACTACATTTTTAACTGTTAAATATTCTGCTTCTGATAATAAATTTAAACTAGCACTTCTTATTAAGTTTTTAGATAAACTTGATATATCGTATAGATACCAATATTGCATATTTGCTAAAACGTAGCTTGATTGATATGTACTGTCTTTTCCAAATACGCTGGAACCAATTGAATCATTTAGTATTATCCTTACGCTTCCGTCCATGTTTATAGCAAGTATTCTCCAAATTTGATTATTGTATCTTAAAAATGTTTTTGTTTGATCAGCAATTTTATAATATCCATCATTATAATTTGAACAAATTTCTCCAGCTGAATCCTTTACTTCGTTGTCTATTACTAAAGATGAATTGTCATAATACATTCTTACGTATTTATCGTAAAGACTACTATTATCTCTTGGATCATTTATATCTGATTTTTTTAATAATCCCTTTTCTACTAAATCTGATATTTTAACATATGTAGATGCACATCCGTTGTCAATCAACAATCTTACTGATAAATACTTTGATTCTCTTCCTACTATATTACTTTCATAATTATCATTTAAATATATTTTTGCGGCTTGTTCTATTTCTTTCATTAGAACATTATACTGATCATTTTTGTTATCTTTGACTAGTGAATACGCACTGGTTACGACTATTGTTGTTATTATAGCTAATACTACTATTACTGCTAACATTTCCACTAAAGTAAAACCTGATTTTTTTTTCATAAGAACTCCTTTATTATTTCTATATTATTATATCATAATTTATTTGTTAATTGAATAATTATCTACACAAAGTATTTTTATGTTATCACCTATTTCATATTTTCTTTTTAATATGTCGTGTGAACATAGCTGTGTTTCATATGCAAGGTCAAAAATTCTGTCATTTTTTATGTTGCTATAAATAGGAACAATTATTGTATCTTTCTGAGTGTTTATTTGTTTTTCGATATATTGTTTTCTTAAATCACTGAAATTTTTATATTCGGTATATCTAGTATCTAGATAAAATGAATATATTGCTATAGCTACTACGCAAAATATTGAAATGATGTATGTTAACATATAGTTGAATTCATTTAAAATTTCATTTATTAAGTATATTGCTAAAATTAATGTTGTAAAGCATATTATAAATACAGAGCGATTATTATAGGTTGATGAAAAAAACATCACAAAAATACTTGAATATGAGAATATATATAATAACAAATTATAAATAAATGATTTTTTTAATTTGATTTGTTGTTTTAATATATATTTTTTTATTAAAAATGTTATCAAATATATAATTATTAATATAGTAATTAATATTATATATGGTTTGAATCCAAAAAAGAATTTCTGAAATATTATTTCTTTTATACTTATTGTTTGTGACGTATCTTGATAAAACAAATATCTTATTTTTGTTGATGGACATAAAAATACTAACCATATGTATCCTAACAGCATTGAAATAAATGAAAATAATACCCAATTGTATATTTTTTTTTCTTTTATTACCTTATATATTAGGATAAGTAGTGTTAATCCTAAAACAAATGGAACATAAGATTCTGATACTGTTCCTGCAATAAACATTATCATGATGTATGGTATAAGTTTTACTGTTTTTATTTTGTAGGAGTTAAAGAAAAATTGTCTTATGGGTAAGAATGCTATCATTAATATACAAAGCCCCCATAGATGATTGCAAGATCCCGCCATCCATAAATATGTGTTCCATAATAATGGATCCAGATATAATACTAATACAGTTATTATTAGCGGATATAAAAATGATTTGTTATTTTTTATATCCTTATAATCTAGGGAATACTTCATTATTAAAAGCATAAATATAACATAAAAAAATATATTTAAAATCTTATATATTATATCTGGCAAAGGAGCAATTAAATATAACATTAATTCACCTATTCTTCCATTCCAATTCAACGAGTGTTCTAGGCCCCTTTTAAGTAGAAATGGAAATGTTATATTTCTTTCAATATTTACGCTGTAATCGTACCTAGCATTGAAATTATCTATATTTAAGTATGATATATTTTTTGTTGCTAATAAAATTGATGATATTACTATCATTATTGAAGACAATAATAATAATTTATTTATTTTTTTCATATTATCACACTTCTTTACTTGAAATTTTATTTACTGCTACAATAATAGTATTAAATATAAATTTTAGTGCCAGTACTTCTCTATTATAGATAAATTATACAATAAGATATTAAAAAAAGAAATATGTTTATATTTCTTAAATCAAACAGTTTCTTCTATATACATCAATATCTTTTGGCAAGTATATTCTAATTGTGCATGGAGAGGAAATTTTTATCCATCCAAGGCCATTTATTACAATATCTTCTCTTTTTGATATCACAAATTCGTGACATTTTTGCTCTCTCAAAATGTTGTTTGTAAATACATTTGCTTTTTTGATTTTTATGTCATTTGATATATATAAAACTATGTTACATATTTTATTTATTTCTTCTATATCTACCCTTGCTAAATCATCGATTAGTAAACTTGTACTTGTTTTTAATTGATATATTATAGGTTTTATAGTTCTTTTAGGTATTATTTTTTTTAACTTCTTTATGTCTGGTGTATTAATATAACTATTGCTAGATATTATACCTGGTGTATCGACTAATGTTAAATATTCATTTATGTCTACTTTCAAACAATCGAGAGTTGTTGAAGGTAAGATAGATGTTGTTACATTTGGAAGCTTGTTTCCAAAATTATTTATGCATCTATTTACAAATGTACTTTTACCTACATTTGTATTTCCAACAATGTATACATTATTAGATTGTTTATACATTCTTATCAATTGATAAAGTCTATCAAAGTTGTAATTTTTCTTACTACTTATAACTATTGATGCTTTAACATTCAACCCTTGTTTATTGAAATAATCTAGTATTTTATTATCTGTTACTGATTTTGGCAAAATATCTTTTTTAGTTATTACTAGTATAACAGGGTTATTTAAATATCTATATATATCTTCTATATCTTTATCTATGTTAAAGATATCTACCATATATAATACTAAATCACCTGTTTTTCCAATGCTTTTAAGTATTTTTAAAAAATCGTTATTATTTTTATTTATTATTTTATAATCTCCATAATATTTAATTCTAAAACATCTTTTACATAATTCAGCGGTAGAATAATTATTTTCTTCAACAAACCCCTCTTCGTCTTTTTCTATGCATTGCATAGTAGCTCCACAGCCAACACACTTTTTATTCATAGTAAGTTCCCTTCTCAAATAAATTATTCTTTTTAAACTTTTTAAATATTCTCTTTTCAATCATTCTGTTGAGTATAGTAAATACTCCATCTTTTTTACTAATTGGATTAATTAAAATTGTTGTTATATCAACTTTATTACCACCTAGAATATCTGTTAATAATTGATCCCCTACAATTGCAATTTCTGATTCATTAAAACCATATATTTGCATAATCTTTATGAACTTTTTCTTAAATGGTTTCATGCAAGAATGAGCGGCATCAATCATAAGCCCATCTTTAAACGGTTTTATTCTTTTTTTGTGACTGTTTGAAAATATTATTATTTTGAACCCCATATCTTTCAGTTCGTTTATTAAGTCTATTAATTTTTGTGAGGGTTCTTTCATGTTTGTTGGTGATAAGGTATTATCTAAATCAAATAAAATGCACTTAATCCCACGATCTTTTAATTTTGCATAATTTATAGTATAAATACTTTTTTGGTAAATATCTGGTAAAAATTTATCCATAGCAACACTCCTATATTAAATAATATACCATAAACTTAGATTAAATACAAATTGTTAGCATGCTTTTGTATAAGCACGGTTGCCATTATTCATTTCGCTTATTAGGTCTTCTATGTTTACATTGTATAATGAATATATTTCTGCTATGTTATCTAGTGCGTCATTTTCTTTACCTGTTATTATTGTATCAATTTTATTACATGTTACTACATTTCTTAGTACAGGTTTGTGTTCTCCGCTATCTTCTCTCCATGTTATTGCTGAATTTTGTTTTTTGCCAATTAGCTTAATTATTAATTGAGTATAATTGTTATAAAAGTCATTTCTTACGTCACCTTCTATTAAAAGAAGGTCTATTGCTTTTATTGTACTCATAAAATCACTAGTATTTAAATGTTTTCCTGTATACTTTAGTATTTTACTTTTTGTGTAATGACATAACAATTTATCTATAACAGTCCTTTGCATTTCTTCGTCCATGTCATTTACATATAATTTTCCAATTTCACTTTGAATTTTATTTTCTACATCAAAACTTTCTATATACATATATATCTCCCCTTTTCGTAGAAGAATATTATACACTATTTATAAAAAAAGTCAAATGTTTTTTATTTGACCTTAAAATTAATTATTTTAACTCGGATTTATATTTAATTTTGCTTTTTGCATTTCTTATTTCATCACTTATGTTGTAACACTCGGATAATGCTTTTACCCCGTTGCGTATAACTAAACCTGAAACTATTAATGCCATGGAATCACCATAATGTATTGATAACGCGGCTACTAAACTTCCTGCTAGAGAATACATACCTAATCTAGCTATATTAATTCCTTTGTATAATCTTAGTGTTCCAAGCTCAAGCTTTAACTCTTTTATTTCATTATCTTTTTTTCTTAACATAGTTTATCTCCTTTGTTATATTATTTAATATTTCTATTGTCTCATTTGATATAGATGAGGCTTCTCTCTTAAATATAAATTTTCCGTTTATATAGCAGTTCTCTAATAAATTGTCTTTTATCAAAAAATTTAATAGTTTTTCATATTTTTTATCAGAATGTTTTATAGAAATTCCAGTTTCACTTAAATTAGTGTTTACTAGAAAAGGTTTTATCTCCCCACTTAAATTTCTACTATCAATTTCATATGAAGACAAATCTAATCCTGAAAAATTACAATCACCCGCTATTAAATTATTTAGATTTATTTCGGCGTTTGTGTAGCTAATATCTACGCAAACCATATTATTTATTGATGCTATATTTGAGTTTTTTAAATCAACATGGCTAAAATTACACCTTATCAAATCATTTGTTCCTGGATATCTTGTAGAAAAATCTATTTTGGCATTTGTGTAACTCAAATCTATTAAATATTTTTCACTTTTTTTAAATTCAGGAATTAGTTTGTTAATTTTAAAACTCCAACATACATCATCAAAGGATATTTCACTTAAATCTATTTTTCTTAAAAAACTTCCGGTCCATATTGGATATTTTAACACTAACCCATCTACTGTAACAAGTTCAGTGAATATTAATCTTTCTAATAATTCTTTATCTAAATGAATCATCGCATTTTCTGACAAACTTTCTAATTGATTTTCAATATGTTTTCTAATAATTTCGTCTTCTTCTTTTATTAAGCGCATAAAAATCACCTAGTGATACTTTAGAATATAATTTCTTTTTTGTCAATTAAAAATGTTTTTTATTTTTTATAAACTCCCTTAAAATCTTTGTAAGAGCCCTTTTTTCTATTCTTGAAACATAACTTCTTGAAATTGACAACTCCTTCGCTATCTCCTTTTGTGTCATCTCATCATTGCCATCAAATCCGTATCTTTTTATAATTATTTTCTTTTCGATTTCGCTTAGTACTTTAAAATATTTTTCCAGAGATTTTATATTATCTTTTTTGTTAATGTCTTCTACATAATCTGGATCTGGAGTTTTTAATATATCTATAAATGTTATTTCATTTCCATCTTTATCATATCCGACTTGTTCATTAAGGCTTATATTCTTGCTAAGTTTTTTATTAGTCCTAAAGTACATTAATATTTCGTTTTCTATACATCTAGCACTGTAAGTTGTTATCCTTGTTCCTTTTTCCATTGAATAACTATCAATTCCCTTTATAAGTCCAATTGTACCTATACTTATAAGATCATCTAAATCCTCATTAGTTTTTTCAAATTTTTTGACTATGTGTGCAACTAATCTAAGATTATGTTCAATAAGCTTGTTTCTAGCATTTTTATCACCTTCTAAGTGTTTCCTTATGAGTTCCTCTTCTTCTTCTTTACTAAGTGGATCTGGAAATACGTTGTTTGAATAAGAACCACATGCAAAGATACATGATTTTAAAAGTAAATTTAATAAATTGACAAACATATATACCTCCTATTTAATCATATGAATTATAATGTGTAAATTATTTACATTTATTTTTACACTTTTGTTGTATTGCAAAATTATATTTGATACAATTGCTTTAGGAGATGGAAGATAATGTTTGACAAATATAATGAAGTTTTAGGGCTACTTGACAATAGAAGTTTAGAAATTTCTTCTGGTGATCAAGGCCAAATTTTGAAAGTTTTAGAAGAAATAAATCAAAGATTCAAGGTTAATCTAACGCTAGATAATATTCTAAATTTGATATCTGTTGCTAGTTTTTTTGAAATTTCAAAAAAGCAGTTGAATGAAGCTAAAGATAGTGGGATTAATCAATCTTCTGAAATTTCAAAGTATATGCAGCAAACTAAAAGTCTTGAAATTAAACGCGATATAGCTGTTTCTAAATTATGTAATAGAATTTGTATAGAGTCTTACAATGGCCCATTATCATTAGAAACTATGAGAATATTAAGCGAAAAGGGATATGATGGAACTTATGGTAGTACATCAATGATGCAAATGTATGAATTGTATCAAGAGAATATTGCCTTAAGAGCAAGTAACAAACAGAGTAGAGATGAATTAGATAAGTATTATTTAGAACGTTCGAAAACACATGACCGAATTGTTTCTTTGGAATCAAGAAATGAGGAATTGAATGATCAAAATAATAAACTTCATCGACAAATTGATTCCCTATGCGAAAAACTATCTTTGATAGCCAGTAATATATTAGACAAAAATTTGGATGAGAAGGATAAACCAAAATGTATTTAAGTGCGCTAGGCACTTTTTTTATTACAGTAATCAGTTTATAAAATAAAAAAAGGGATTATCCCTTATTTTATTTGTTTTACATCTAGTTTAACTATTTCACCATTTAAATTGTATTCATCTGATAATTCTTCAGATTTTATGAATTCATTACATAAAGTTTCACTTTTTATAAAATCGTTGAAATTTGTTAATATTTCTTCAAAGTACTTACTTCCCGAGTAATATATATTTATTCTGTCAGTTATTTCAAAGTCTTTTTCTTTTCTTGCATTTTGAATTTTTGAAACTAATTCTCTTGCTATTCCTTCATCAATTAAATCTTTAGTTAATAATGTATTTAATATTACAAAGTTGTTGTTTTCATATACTACATCAAAACCATCTTTTGCTTCTATTCTAATATCTACCATATTAGGTTCTATAGTTAAAGCATTCCCTTCAAAAGTTATTTCTATTGATTCATTATTATTTAATTTACTTATATTGTTAGAATCTAATTTTAAAAGTTCTTCTGTAAATAGCTTTATTTTAGGTCCAAACACTTTACCAACTTCTTTGAAATTAGGTTTAACATTAAAATTCATATATTTGTCTAATTCTTTAGTAAATATAACATTTTTAACATTTAATTCTTCTTTTATTAATGGAACTAAATCATTTATTAAAGATTCGTTATTTCCGTCTATTAATATTTCACTTATTGGTTGTCTTACTTTTATCTTTGACTCTTCTCTAGCATTTCTTCCTAAACTTATTAATGTTCTAACAAGATCCATTCTTTCTTCTATAGTTTCATTTATTAGGTTGTCATCGCATTCTGGATAGTTTTCCAAATGAACTGATTCTTTTCCTGTTAATTTTTGATATATTTCTTCAGATATAAATGGTGTAATAGGTGCGATTATTTTTGTTAGCCCTAGTAATATATCATATGTAGTTTGATAAACAGCCTTTTTAGAATTATCTAATTCTGAGGACCAGAATCTTCTTCTATTTCTTCTTATGTACCAATTTGATAAATCTTCGTTTACAAAGTTGTTTATGGCTTTTACAACCTTATTTAAGTCATATTCCTCAAATGAAGCGTTTACATACTTAACTAGTTTATTGTATTTTGAAATTAACCATTTATCTATTTCTTCAAGTTCAGAATAAGATAATTTATACTCTCTTGGATCTACATTATCTGCGTTAGCATACATTTCAAAGAAATTATATGTATTTTTCAATGTATTAAAGAATTTTGATTGTACTTCTTTTATACCATTCATATCTACTTTTATAGGAGTCCATACTGGAGAAACATATAATAGATAGAATCTTACTACATCTGCACCATATTCTTCTATTGTTGTAAATGGCTCGACGATATTTCCTTTTGATTTACTCATCTTTTTGCCTTCTGCATCAAGTAAAAGATCATTTACTAATACGTTTTTATATGGTGATTCACCCATTAGAAATGTTGAAATTACTAATAATACATAGAACCAACCACGAGTTTGATCTATACCTTCAGCAATAAAATCAGCTGGAAATTGGTTTTTAAATAATTCTTGATTTTCAAAAGGATAATGATATTGTGCAAATGGCATCGAACCAGAGTCAAACCACACATCAAGTACATCTGGAACTCTTGACATTGTTTTACCACACTTTTCACATTTTATATGGATATTATCAACATATGGTCTATGTAGGTCTATTTCGTCTCTGTTTAGCTTTTCAATTGATAAGTCCATTAATTCTTGAATAGAACCAATAGTATGTATATGTCCACATTCACATGTCCAAACAGGAAGTGGTGCACCCCAATATCTATTTCTTGATACTCCCCAATCAACTAAATTTTCTAGCCAATTAGCGAATCTTTTTTCACCAACAAAGCTTGGATACCAATTAACTTTTTTATTTGCTTCTATTATTTTATCTTTATACGCTGTTGTTTTTATATACCATGCTGGCTTAGCATAATATAAAAGTGGTGTTTTACATCTCCAACAATGAGGATAATTATGATTTATTTTTTCTTTTTTGAATAATTTATCGTTTTCTTTTAAATATTTTATTATATCAATCTCAAGTTCAGGTTCGTATACGGTTCTACCTAACCATGGTCCCTCTTTATATTTTCCATCAGTACCCACTGGGTTTAATGTAGGCAAATCATACTTTTTAGCAACATTAGAATCATCAACGCCAAATGCAGGTGCTATATGAACTATACCAGTACCATCTGTCATAGTTACATAATCATCACAAGTTATATAGAAGGCTTTCTTGTCGACTTTTAGTTCTGGAATTAATTGTTCATATTCTTTGAACTCTAAATCCTTACCTTTATATTCTTCTAATACTTCGTATTCATCACCTAAAACTTTATTGGCTAGCGCTTTTGCAACAATAAACTTGTTTCCCTTGCTTGCTGCTAAAATATAATCTTCATTAGGATTAACACATAGTGCAACATTTGCTATTAAAGTCCAAGGAGTTGTTGTCCATACCAACACATATATATCTTCATTTTTTAATTTAAATGGTACATATACTGTATTTACTGATATTTCTTTATATTCTTGTGCAACTTCATGAGCAGATAACTCTGTTCCACATCTTGTACAATATGGTAATACTTTATTACTGTGGTATAGCAAGTTGGCATCTGCGAATTTTTTTACTATCCACCATTCTGACTCAATAAAGTCATTGCTACAAGTTATGTATGGATTTTTTGTATCAATAAATTGTCCCATCATTTCAGTCAATCTGCAAACATCGGCTACATTAGTATCAGTAGCTTTTTTACATTCTTCATTGAATTTATCAACGCCAAAACGTTCTATATCTAATTTTGATTTGAAACCTAGTTTTTTTTCTACGTTTACTTCTATTGGAAGTCCGTGTGTATCTAGTCCAATTTTTCTTAGTACTCTAAATCCCTTCATTGTTTTATACTTGCAAAATGTATCCTTAATATTTTTGCCATATAGGTGATGCAATCCAGGCATAGCATTTGCATATATTGGTCCATCGTAAAAGACAAAGTCTTTGCACCCTTCCCTATTATCAATTGTTTCTTTTAAAATGTCTTTTTCTCTCCATTTGTTTAATATTTTTGTTTCTATTTCATTTACTTTTCCTTTTTCTAATGCTTCAAATTTGCTCATATTATCCTCCTATAAATAAAAAACGACCTTCATCATAAGGACGAAGAATCGCGGTACCACCTTAATTTATAATATTATATATTATACACTTGAAATTATAACGTAATTAACGTTTTCTCCTAATTATTCAGAGAAAAATATCAAGAGTGATTTATGATAATTTCTGTAATTAGTTTTCACCATCCACTAACTCTCTGTTACAGTTAAATTGTCATCGTCTCTTTCATCTATTTCTAAAGTTTCAATTTCATCTATTTCTTTTATTTGATTTATAGCAATAGTTTTAAATCTTTCTTTATAACGCTTTACACTTCTATTCAGTCTTTCAGCGTTCATTATAGTTTTATCAGCTTTATTCAAGGCTTCATTTACTATTCTATCAGCGTTATTTTTGGCTTCGGCAATTAAGAGTTCACTTTCTTTTTTTGCCATTTCTTTTATTTGATCTCCTGTATCTTGCGCTATTATAATTGCTCGATTTAGTGTGCTTTCTAAATTTTGGTAATAATCAAGTTTATCCTTTAATTCTTTCATTTTTTCTTCTGAAACAGTTATATTATTCATCATATGACTTTTTAATTTGGCTATTTCTTCATCTTTTTTCTTTAATTCAGCTACCATATTCTCAACTTGTGAGGTAATATTATCTAAATATGTCTTTACTTGATTAGGATCATAACCATAAAGTTTTTTACCGAACTTTTCCATAAAGCACCACCTTGATACATATTCATATATTCTAATCGCAATTTAGTGTTTTGTCAACAAATAATTACCATTCAGTATCAAGATCTGTATTATCGTGAGTTTTTTCTTTACCGTTATCCTCAGTTATTTTTCCTTCTACATTGATATTGTTTGGCGTACATAAAAATATTCCCCCACCAATTTTCTGTAAATCTCCGGATATTGCATAAACTGTACCGCTTAAAAAGTCTACAATTCTTTTTGCTTGATCTGGTGTTACTCTTTTCATATTTACTACTACTGTATTACGAGCTTTTAAATAATCAGCAATTTGCTGTGATTCAGAATAAGCTCTAGGTTCCAGCAAAATCATTTTTCCTTTACCCTTTGCAGATTCTAATGCTTCCTCTGGTGTTACTTTATAATATTCATTATCGTTTGAATTTATTTCATCTTCGTCTTCATCACTAGTGAAAAACTTTTTGAATTTCTTCATTGCCATATATATTCCTCCATATTATACTATCTTACTTTATTAATTTTATCATAATTAATCATAAAAAAAAAGTCTAAATATAAAAATATAGACTTTTATTTACACTTTTATTTAAATTGTATTACTATTTATGCTTACTATATCATTTATAATATAACTTGCACATAATATTCCCGCACTTGATGGAACTATACTACAAGATCCAGGTGTCCTATCGCCTGTTTTAATTGGTCTTTCAGTAGAGGATACCACTTTTATTTTTTTTTCTATTTTGTTATCTTTTGCCCATTTTCTCATTATTTTAGCAAGTGGATCATAATTGGTTTTATCTATTGTTGTTATTTCTAATAATTTGGGATTTAATTTATTTCCGGTTCCCATGCTCGAAATAAACTTGATATTCCTTTTGATACATTCTTCAATTACTGCCTTTTTAGTTGCTATAGTATCACATGCATCAATAAGATAATCTATTTTTTCATTAAATATTAAATCCATATTATTTTGATCAATGAATTCTAAAATTACTTTAACATCACATTTTGGATTTATATCTAGGATTCTTTCTTTTAAAACTTCTGCTTTTTTCAAACCGACTGTAGAATTTAATGCTTCTATTTGTCTGTTTATATTTGTTCTGTCTACTTCATCAAAATCAACTAATATAAGTCTTCCTATATTATTTCGTGCGAGTGCTTCTACTGCATAGCTTCCTACACCACCAACGCCAATAATCGCCACTGTTTTTGAATTTAATTTTTTTAAATTTTCTGTACCTATTATCTTCTCTAATCTATTAAACATATTATCCCTCTATATATTCACTAACTTGTTTTATTGTATTATCAAAATTATCAAAATCCACGTTAAACCACTCTATATTCATTTTATTATTAAACCACGTATATTGTCTCTTTATATAATGGCGTGTATTTTTCTTTATTAGTTCTATTGCTTCATCTAATGTAATTATTCCGTCAAAATATTGATAAAGTTCTTTGTATCCAATTCCAGTAGTCACAGCTTTAGAATGTATCTTTCTGTTATAAAGTTTTTGTGCCTCTTCTATTAATCCTTTTTCTATCATTTTATCTACTCTATTATCGACTATTTCATACAATTTATCTCTTTCAGTGGTAAGACCAATAAAAAATACATTATCATATACAAGTTCATTTTCTTTTTTCTCAGTATCAAGATTGTTATTATTATATTTATCTAGTATTCTAATCATACGCTTTCTATTATTTATGTGAACTTCTTCCTTTGTATTTTTTTTAATGAATTCATACATTTCTTCGTTAGTCATGTTATCATAATTGTTACTTGTGTCTTCTTCTTTAAAAATATAGTTATACAATGCTGATTTTATATATAATCCAGTACCCCCTACAATAATTGGGGTTTTACCTTTTTTAATTATTTCTTCAATTGATCTTCTACAATCACGTTGGTAATCTTTTACTGTATAAAAATCATTTACATCACATATATCAAATAGGTAATGTTTAATACTTTCTTTTTCAGATTCCGTTATTTTTGCTGTTCCTATGTCCAATTCTCTATATACTTGCATACTATCAGCATTAATGATTTCTCCGTTTAATTTTTTTGCTAATTCTATACTTAATTTTGTTTTTCCAACACCGGTTGGACCGGTTATAACTATAATTTTATTCATTTTTTCACCTATTTTAATTATACTTTAAAAATAAAAAAGTTTAAATAGTTTTAAACTTTTTATATCTTATAATCACAGCTTGAGCATTTTATTTCATTTTTCTTTTCTACTAACATTTCACCACAATTTGGGCACTTTTGCCCAGTTGGTTTATCCCAATATGCAGTTTTACATTTTGGATAGTTATTACATCCATAGAAAACTTTGCCTCGTTTACTTTTCTTTTCTACTATCATTCCATCGCAGTTTGGACATTTAGTTATTTCATTAACTTTTTTTTCTTCTTGTTTTATATATTTACAAGTAGGATAGTTACTGCAAGCTTCAAAAGTTCCATATCTGCTTCTTTTCTTAACCATTGGGCTTCCACAATTTGGGCATACTTCACCTGTCTCTTCATCTTTTTTCTTTTCCATATTTTGAAGAGCATTATCTACTGTTGGTATAAATTCATCATAAAATTCTTTAAGCATTTTATACCAAACAAGTTTCCCGTCGGCAATTTGGTCTAGTTCATTTTCCATTTGTGCTGTGTATTCTACATTTATTAGCTCAGAGAAGAATTGCTGCAAAGCATCAGTTGTTTCGATACCTATTGCTGTTGGTTTAAATTTCTTTTCAATAATTTCTACATATGTTCTTTCAATTAATGTTTCAACTATTTTAGCATATGTTGATGGTCTACCAATACCTAATTCCTCAAGTGCTTGTATTAATTTTGCCTCGGAATATCTTGCTGGCGGTTGAGTAAAATGCTGTTTTGATTCGATTGAATTAGATATAAGTTTATTTATATGAAGATTTTCTAAATCTGGCAAAATTTTATCTTCACTATTTTCGTAATCTTTATATACTTTTAAATATCCGTCAAATACAACTACACTTCCTGTTGTTTTAAATGTATATCCATTATTTTCTAATATGATTGTAGTTTGTTTTACTTTTGCATCATGCATTAAAGAAGCAAGTGCTCTATAGTATATAAGGCTGTATAGTTTATATTCATCATTGCTTAAATACTGCTTAACAGATTCAGGAGTCCTATCAATGCTTGTTGGTCTTATAGCTTCGTGAGCATCTTGTACATTTTCTGTCTTTTTTGATACTTTTATTGATCCAATATATTCTTTACCATAATTTTTTTCAATATATTTGTAAGTTGCTTTAATGAATTCATCAGATATACGTACTGAATCTGTACGCATATATGTAATTAAACCGGTAGTTTCGTTAGATAGTTCTATACCTTCATATAGCTTTTGGGCTATACTCATTGTTTTCTTACCTGTAAAACCTAATTTTGTTGAGGCTTCTTGTTGTAATGTCGATGTTATATAAGGAGCTTTTGATTTTTTGGATTTATCTTTTTTTGATACATCCTGTATGTTAAATGTATTACTTAATTGTGATAAAATTTCATCTGCTTGAACTTTTCCAGGTATTTTTACCTCTTTGCCGTGATATTTATCCAATTCAGCATCAAATGAATCAAAAAACGCAGTTATAGTCCAATATTCTTCTGGAATAAACTTTTCTATTTCTCTTTCTCTATCAACTATTAATTTAAGTGCTACACTTTGGACACGGCCAGCACTTTTACTTCCGATTTTTGATTGCATTACTTTACTAAGCCTAAATCCTATTATACGGTCTAGTATTCTTCTTGTCTCTTGAGAATGAACTAAATCATAATCTATTTTTCTTGCGTAATTAAAACTATCTAATACTTTATCTTTTGTGATTTCATTGAAAACTATCCTATCATAATTATTATCATTCAAACCTAAAACATCATATAAGTGCCAAGAAATTGCCTCTCCCTCACGATCTGGATCGGTTGCAAGATATATATGTTCATAATTGGATGCCTGTTTTTTTAGTTCAGTAATCAATTTTTTCTTTCCCTTTATTGGTGTATAGTTTGGTGCAAAATTATTTTCTACATCTACTCCTAATCCATATTTCCCTGTTGTAGCTAAATCTCTAATATGCCCCATACTTGATATTACTTTGTAATCTTTTCCAAGATATTTTTCAATTGTATGAGATTTACTTGGGGATTCAACTATTACTAGATTCTTCATAAAATCAACTCCTTAAATTAATTTTATTTTTATAGTATATATATTTTCATATTTAATATTATATGTCAATATCTATTCTTTTAGTTATTTACACAATTTTTACGTTCGATATAGTCTTTTATAGGACCATAAGTCTTTCTATATCCATCAATAAGACCATATTTTTCAATTGCCTCTATGTGTTTTTTTGTTGGATAACCTTTATGGCTACCAAAACCATACATTGGATATTTTTCATCTAATTCGTACATCATTCTATCTCTTGTTACTTTTGCAATAACACTTGCGGCAGAAATAGTTATGCTTTTTAAATCTCCCTTAATTATTGATGTTGTTGGAATATCAAGTTTTAGTGGCATAGCATCTATCAAAACATGTTCTAGGTCTATTTGCTTCTGAACTTGTTCAATTGCTATTTTCATTGCTTTTGCACTTGCTTGATATATGTTTATCTCATCTATTTCTTCAGGACCTACGCAGCCAATTCCATATGCTAAGGAATTATTTACTATATAATCGTAAAACTTTTCCCTTTTCTTTTCACTTAATTTTTTAGAATCTGTTAATCCTTCTAAAGTAAAATCAAGTGGTAATACTACGCACGCTGCCACTACAGGTCCTATAAGTGGACCTCTTCCTACTTCATCCACACCACCTATATATTTTATTCCACTTTCAATTAGTTTTTCCTCGTATTCTCTATTGTTAATCATATTCTCACCTTTATCATTTTAACATAAAAAAAGAATTAATATCTTTTATTTTTTTGATTTAATTCTTTTTTTATTATGTATTCTGCTTGATATATATTCTTTCATGTATATCATTTCATTTACTAATAAAGTTGATTTGTTTTTTTGTGAAAATTCGTATTTTTCAGAATCATTATATGTTTTCTCACTATCACCATATAATTCACCTGGCACATAGCTATATATATTAACTCCATTTTCAACTCTATCTATACCAAAGAAATTAGGACCTTGATGATTAATTCCAACTACACATTTTTCTCTTGAAGCAAATGAAAGACGTTCGAATTGCAGTGATAACTGATTGCATGAAAATTCTCTATCAATATTTCTATAAATATCACTTAGTTTGTATCTATAGCAAATACTTCTTGTGTATTTTCCTTCCATTCTTATTACAGAACTAGCTTCATAAAAATCTTCTCTACTTGTCAATAATAAACTATCATATATATAATCATATTTATGTTTGCTTACTTTTAACTTATAATCTAATGTTTTTTCATAAGTTTTCCCAAATATTCTTTCAGCTTTTGGATCATACTCTATGTAGAAACCACCATTAAAATTATGATGACTGAAACTTTCTTGAACTAAAGGATATCCTTCTATTGTATATATATTATTTTCTTTGTCATAAATAACTTCAAAATTATATTCTGGGCCATTTAAGCCATTTCTTGCATCTTGTACTTTATAGCCTTCAACTATCGTTCTTGTCTTATTTTCATCTACTATTTCTTTTATATATGAAGGATCACTTGCTATTTCAAATAATTTTTCTTTAGTAAGTTCACAAAGTGGTATTGTTCTAACATTAGTCATTATATCCTTTTTATATGGTTTTCCACATATCTGATATGGGGATAAATATAGCATTATAAGTGCTAAAAGTTCGTTTCTAATTTTTTTATTTTCTATTTTTTTTAAGTCGAGTCCCATTTTTTTCATTAATTTTTCAATTTTTGTATACATAATAACCACCTTTCTAAATGTACAATATACTATCATAACTTATTAAAAAAATCAATATTATTAAATAAGGAGTCTATATTATGAATTTATTGCCTAATATTTCACCAAAATTATTTACGTTAAGCGCTACTACAATTGGTTTTATTTTGCTAGATGATTTAACTGCAAATGAACAAAATGCGCTTGGGAACTGGTTGATGCTTGTAGCTCAAGTTTTATGTACAAATGGATTTTATAGACAGGTTATGCAAGAAAGGCAGCAGCAAAATACAAGTCAACAAAATTTTAATGATCCAACATATCTTATGCAGAAAATGGTAAATGCCCTTCAAAAAGAAATAGATGAACTTAAAAATTCATCTAATTAGTCAAACTTTTTGATAAGACTATATCTGCCGTATTTTCTTTACCGTCACGAATATATGTAATTTTTATAGTGTCTCCTACTGCATATTTATATAGTATATAATTAAAGTGCGCTGTGTCCTCAGTTTTTTCTCCATTTATTGCAGTTATTATGTCGCCCTGTTTTAAACCTGTAGAGGCAGGTGAACCATTTTGAACGCTTACTACTGCTACCCCACTTGTAACACTACCAACACTTATGTTATATCTTCTTAATATATATGGATTAGATATATCTATTAACGACACCCCTAATAATGGCCTTTCAATTTTTTCTCCCTTTTCTAGTTTCTGAACAGTTGTCATTACTAGTTCAATAGGAATAGCAAATCCCATTCCTTCAATTTCATCTTGAACCAATTTCATAGAAGTAACTCCAATAACTTCACCGTTTATATTTAGTAATGGTCCACCACTATTTCCTGGGTTTATTGCAGCATCTGTTTGTAAAACTTCCATTACAAAATTGCCATTAGTAAGACTTACAGTTACTTGTCTATTTATTCCAGATAGTATTCCCTTAGTTACTGTTCCACTGTACTTACTCCCTAAAGGAGAACCAACTGTAAACAACGTATCACCCAAAGAAAGTTTAGTGGAATCACCTATTTCAGCCACTTGTAATACTGCATTTGATGGTATTGATAAAACTGCAATATCGGAATATTCATCACTGCCTAATACCTTAGCGTCGATTACGTTTCCAGATGCATCTGTTACCTTTACTGATGTTGCCTCTTCTATAACATGATAATTTGTTATTATGTACCCAAAGTCAGTATTTTTGTATACAAAACCAGAACCACTTCCTATTTTGACATTGTTTTTGTTGTATACTTCTACAACTACAACCGCATTATATATTTTATCTATTGATTCTTTTATTGAATTATCTTCTGTTATTGAAATGTTTTTGCTAACTGTTTCTACTTTTTCACTGTTATTAATTACTTTGTCAACATTTATTACTTCAAAATGATCTAAAGCAAAAATAGTTGCTACTGATCCAGCAGATATCGATAGAATAATTGATATTATATATATAAGCAAATATTTTACTTTTTTATTCATATCATCACCATATAGATTATAACACATATTTTTTTACATAATTGTGATAACATTTCGACAAAAAAAGTAACAACTAGTTATTGTTACTGATTCTATCAAATGTTATACCTTTTATATTACTGTTTTTAATATCATTTATTATTATATTGCATACTCTGTCATAATCTATTTCGCCCTTAAATATAATACAACCATATCTTTTTCCAATTATATCTAGGGTTTCACATATATCTTCATTATTTACATGTTTTATATTGTATTTATTTAATAAGACTTCTGGATATAATTCTTCTAGTTTGTTTAAAATGTATATACTGATATCAATGTTATCTATAACTGTTTCTTTTATTGCAGTCATAGAAGCTAGATTATACGCTACTACTTTATCGTCAAATTTTGGCCAAAGTATCCCCGGAGTATCTAGTAAATCCAATTTTTCATTTACATTTATCCAATTTAAGTTTTTTGTAACACCAGGTTTATTGCCTGTTTCTACTTTCTTTTTGGAACATAATAAATTTATAAGTGTACTTTTACCAACATTAGGTATTCCAATAACAAGTGCTCTAAATTTAGAATTTATTATTCCTTTTTCTTCTCTCTTTAAAACCAATTTTGATAGTATTTCACTTGTTTTATCTATTATTTTTTTAGATACACTTTTTTCTAATAAGTTTACGGTTATAACGTAATATCCTTTATTATTATAATATTCAATCCATTTGTTCGTTTCAATTTTATCACACAAGTCATATTTACTCATTATTAATAATCTTGGTTTATCTTTTATAAGTTCATCAATATCTTTAATTTTTGATGAGTATGGAATTCTAGCATCTATGACTTCATATACTATATCTACTAAATTTAAATTTTCTCTTATAAGCCTTTTTGTTTTTGCCATATGGCCCGGGTACCAGTTAATGTTTGTTTTATTTTCATTTTTTTCCATACCTATCACGCCTTTCATGTTTTAAAATAAAACTTATTCATGAACAATTATAACATATTATTTATTTTTAAGATACCTAAGTGTATTTTCATATTCACTTTTAAATTTCAAATTAATATTAACTGATTTATCATTATTAACATAAATATTATCAATAAAGCAATCAACAACATTTCTATCAATTTCTTTAATAACACCTGTTTTTTTAAACTGTTTCATCCATTCAAGATTATAAGAATTAATCTTAATTTTTAAAAGTTCTTCTTTTTCTATATTCAGTTGATTAATTTGCAACATATATTTTTCCTTAAAATCAGTATAATCTGATTGTGAAATATAATTCTGTTCATAATCTCTTAAAAGTTCCTGAATTAAGTTTTTATACTTTTTCAATTGTACATCTATTTCATTTTCAACTATTTTTAAAAAAATTACCACATAAAATTATATGATAATTTTAACTTTACTTAATTATTTTTGTCATCTTTTTTTAGTGTTTCCGTTGTAATATATGCAGTTATAGGTATAACTATAATACA